>JAIRSX010000030.1 GCA_031255235.1 Rickettsiales bacterium | reverse complement strand
AATAGTTTTAAAATAGCTGTTTTAGCTTCATCACGACTAAGAGCCCAATTGTGTATACCAATATCCCACAAAGGAGAACCAACACTAAGAACAGAATCTGCTTCTTTTGACCAAATGATAACATCCATAAACTCACTCCTGAATAGGTATAAATAGACGATGGTTAATTAATCCATCAGGTTCTTTAATAAATTCAAATATCTCTATAGCCTTAGTATTGAAGTATAAAATTAAATTATCTTGCATATTTACGTCGTTTGCTTTTTTCATTTCTTTGGTGGCATCTAATAATTTCTACTTTCATCTTGACTTAAAATTATAGTAGGGTGTTTACTCCAAAAACATAATATTTCACAAATATCATTCTCACTATCAAGTAAATCTAAATAATGTATTGCCAACTTGTTGTCTATAATTTGGCTATTTAAATTATTTGGAATTCCACCTTTAAATTTATTTTTTAAAAACTTAATTTCGCTGTTTAAATACTGAAAAAAATATAGTATTGTTTTTACTTCTTTTTGACCAAATTGTAAAAACCTATTGCTATCATTTGTCAATTGCCCATCTGTTTTTTTGTATGCAGGTATAAATAAAGTTAAAAATAAGTAATCATAAGATAAAAAATAATAACTCATAAATTGTAAAGTATAATATCTGAAAGCATAATCATTAAAAATTGTCAAATCAGACGACAATTGCCTGATAGTATTTTTATCAGTTATATTTGACAAATTTAGCCCTTGTAAATCTTTCTCTATTAATTCATCCGCTTGCAAAATACTTGTTATAGTCGCCGGCTTTGGCAAATTTAAACTTTGTATAACATTTTCTATTTTCAAATATATTTCTTGCTGATTATGATACAAGCTGGTTAATCCTTTCTATTGTTGATTGAGCTTTATTTATATTATTTTGCAATAATTTTCTTTGTTCATCGGAATTTGTCTCTCGCCAACGCCTATATTTGCAGAGTCATTATCACACTCATCATATTTAACAACACATACAATATTACAGAAATTTTATAGAATTTTGCATATAAAAAAATCATTCTTTATAGATAATTTTGGTAATGATTCTAAAGTTTTTTCCAAATCAATATCTAAAATATATTTTTCATTTTTAATATCTCCACAAACACCAACGAAAACTAAGTCATCTGCACTATTGCCAAAAAACTTTCCTTTTGTAAAATATCCACCTTCAAATCTTTCATAAGATATATATTCTAGTATCTTTTGTAATATCTCTTCTTCATTAAATTTTAATAGTTTACATATATAACCGGTTTCCAAAGAAATATCAAAAACACCAAAATCTTTTTTCTCATCAAAACTTTGTAAATCTAATGAAAAAATCTTATCCTCATCTCCGATACAAGCTATAACTCTAAAATCACACCCAAGTTTTCCGAAATAATCAACTTTTAAACAAGAACTTTTAAAATTTGCATATGCATATTCTTTGATTGTATCATTTACTATTTCTATATTTTGGCTAGAAACTTTAGTCTTTTTATCATTTGTATTTTTAATTATTATTTCTTGTTCATTGCTTATCTTATTTATTGTTTTACATTTTTGTGACTGTTTCTTCATTATAATAATCTTTCCCATTTAATGGCCTAAAAGTTTGTTCTCCCATATTTATCTTTTGGATTTGTAATCACTATTGTTTTTGTTGTATCATCCCGATAAGCAGCTCTACCATTTGATATATTTTTACTTGTTGGAGTATTCTATCTATCATATCAGTAAATTCATCTTTTGTTACTATTTCAGAAAACTCATCTCTATCAATTTATAACTACTATTCAATGGCTATTTTAAAATTTTTATTTTTTTTACAATATTCCAAAAACTTTATGCCATTTTCTTTTTTATCATTTAAACCAATGCAACCAAAACCTGTATCTCCATGTGGATAGACAGCCAAATTTAAATTTATAAATATAAAAAAACAAGCTTCACGCATACTGCAACTATAGGACATCATTAGTTCTGATAATTCAATTATGTCACTCCACTTCAAAAAGTCGAATCTTAAACAATTTGCTGATAACTTTGCGTCTTCAAAAACATAATTTTCAAAGTCCTTATTAAACTCTTGCAATATACCCATCAGTCTAAATTTATTATGTATGGGTCTATATTTTTTCATAACTTCATCTTTATCATAACTTTCATCAAGTTCATCATAATTTAAAGCTGTCATAACTAAAACATTGTCTTGTTCATTTTTGAAAAAAGTATCAAACATCTCAATAGCTTCATCTACGAGTTCAAATGAATAACTATTTATTCGTTCAAAATATCCTATCCAGTTTTTTGATCTACTAAAGCCACTAAAATTAAAATCATTCAGTTTTAGCGGATTATTTGTTGTCAACTTTGATAATTTTTCCATCTTTTCCTACTGTTATTTTTTTATTAGTCGAAGGCTTTACTTTATTTCCAAGTCCTATTTTCCATTCGCCGTCTTTATCACTATGTGCTGTGTGACTTTTACTCCATATTTCCCCTGTATGGACATTTATAAAATCACCGCCTGATTCAAATCTAGCGAAATCCTCAGGATAAGTATCTGGTGTTCTAAGTATATCACCTATATCAGCAGTATTAGCTTTTTGTTTTGGCTTATTTGTATAATCACTATAAACAATATTGCCGCTACCATCTTGATATACTGGAACAGTTTCAATTGTTGGTGTTTGATGCTCTCCTGGGGTTGCTATTATGTTATCATCTTTATTCGTATTTGTTGATGGTGTATCGTGTATATTTTGTGTTGGCTCTGTTTGACCTTCTCCTATACCCGACAAAGACTGATTTAAAAGAGCATCGTCACTTACAGGAAATATATTAATTGGCGGCAATGTATCCATTGAACCTATGGTTCTATAGGGATGTTCAGGATCAACAGTAATATCATTTTGAATTTCCAAGCCTGTGATGGTGAAATACGCAAAAGATAAGGATGCTATTGTTCCCACTGCATAAGGTAAAGCTATAGTCATTGCCTCTGCACTACTCGCACCTTCAACTACAGGAATTGCTATCGCCATTGGACCTAAGCTCTGCCCATTACTCTTATCAACATTTCCGAACAGTAAATTGTTATTTTCAATAGTTTTAGTTATATCTTGAGAGTTTGCATATCCATCTGTACTAAGCCCTCCTTGTCCGCTTTGCCAAAGAGCAAAGTTTGTTGCTCTTGTCACATAATTTGCCATTATGTTTGCGTTCTCTTCGCTTAAATATTCTGAGGCATAGTTTTTATTTTCTTGATGCTCAATAGCGTGACCTGCGGCTTCATGCCCTAGCGTATATACGCTTTGATCCGCATTTAACACATATCCGTTATTTAAAAATATAGTATCGGTATCTTTATCGTAATATCCTTGAACGATATTGCCGTCTTTATTTTCTATATCGTTATTCATTCCAAGAACACTTACAGGTGTATATCCTGCGTATGTTAGTATCATATTTGTTATTTGAGCGTCAAGTTCATTTTTTCTATCTATCGGTATATCAGGATCGTTATATTCTGCAAATAGTTCGGGGTATATGGATACAGTCTCTTGAACAGCTTGTGTTATCTGATAATTTCTGCTGATATCTCCTACGCTTTGAGACTCTTTAGTTATAGCATTGAAAATAAAGTTTGCAAGATTACCCGTTATAAAGAAATCACCCGCTATATCTTTTATACCGTCTTCACTAAGAAGTTTATGATCAAGTGTTGCTTCAACACTAACTCCTGTGGAGGTATCATAGAGTTGTTTGTTGATGTTGTTTGTATCTCTGTTTAGAGTATCTATCTCATCGGAATTATCTTTATCTTTGATGGTTAATGTTCCTTGACCTACAGTGGCAAGTGTCTTTTCTGACGAATAACCTGTTTGGGTTGAAAAAGATATATCGGAACTTCCCGAACTGCTAAATTCCGTGCCTGTACCGAATGAGTTTGAGTTTGAATAGTGTGTACTTGATAAAGACGAATAGGTTATGGTTCCGGTTGAAAAGTCCAACTGAGAGTTATCTACGAAGTTGCCGCTTTCATCAAAGTTTCCCGCAGCTATTAGAGAACCTTTGAGGTTGGTGTTGCCTTCGACATTGAGATTGACCGTATTTCCTGTTATTGATGAGAG
>JAIRSX010000115.1 GCA_031255235.1 Rickettsiales bacterium | reverse complement strand
AAGCCGGCCTTTAGAGTTGCTTTTGTGTTATCGCAATAGGTACCGGTAATCCTTTTGTTTAAATTTTCATATTTTGTTTTTTGATTGTTGTCATTTGCGTTTGATTGTCCCATATTGTAGGGAGGATTACCAATAATAACTTTTAATTTTAGTTCTTGTAGTTTTTTGATACGCTTCGTGTTTTCAAAATTATCAAATCCGCTCAGTAAATTTCTATTTGCTTCGGTATTTTCACACAAAGCATTAAATGTATCAGTCAAACATATGTTAACAAATGATGTATTTTCTTTCATTCTAGCATAATACGCAAGTTCAATATTTATATTCGCGATGTAATAGGCTAATAGTAAAATTTCGCAGGCAAAAATTTCATCTGTGTATTTTTTCTGGAGTCTTTCTGGAGTAATAATATTACTTTGAAGTAATCTAACTACAAAAGAACCGGTGCCAGTAAATGGATCTAAAATATTTACGTTTTTATCACCTAACCCCACATTGAATTCTTTCTTGCTAATGTAATCAACGGAATGTAAAATAAAATCAATGACTTCCATTGGAGTATATACAATTCCATATTTTTCCGATTTTTTACCATTTACTTTACTGAAAAATTCATCGTATATTTTTCTAATTAAATTTTGTTTTGCTAAATTGTCTTTGTCTATCCCTTTGATTTGTAATTCTATTTGTTCAACAAACTTACGCATTTTTTCAGAATCATCTTTTCCAATCTTCCTATCCAGCAATTCAGTAATAACATTTAATTTTTTCGAAAAATCGTTGTTTTTGATACATTCTAAATCGTTAAATAATATATCAAAAATTGGTTTTGAAATAAAATATTGACTTAGCATTTCAATAATATCAGATTCGGTAATTTGTTTGTTTATATCTTGTTTTGTAAGTTCATAAAACTCAACAAATTTAGCTTTGAAACCACCATCACTTTCTAAAACATTTTTTATAAGTATTTCGTATTTTTTTGTTATTTCTCCAATGTTTGACACCCAATGAGACCAATACATTCTATCGGAGACATTTTCTACTATTTTTGCGTAAATTTTTCTGTGTATTTCGTTAAATTTACTAGCTAAATCAATCACTCCATTCTCTATATTATCTTGTTGTATTTCACTCGTATCGCATAACATTATCTTTTCACAATTCATATGGTCTCTTAACGATAGTTGTTCTAACATAATTTGAAAGTTGTCATCATGACTTCTCAGAGCAAGCAATACATCCCATACCACTTTAAAAGCACTATCCTTTCCATTTTTCAATTCTGTATCTATATCACTATTCGAAGGAATTACTACAGGTAAAATTACATAACCATATTTTTTACCCTCCGCTTTTCTCATAATCCGACCTACACTTTGCACACAATCAACTTGGCTTTGTCTTGGAGTTAAAAATATAATACCATCAAGTGCAGGAACATCAATACCCTCACTTAAACATCTAACATTTGATAAAATTTTACAGGTATTTTCTTTGTCTTCTCCCCTTAACGAATCGATTTTTTTATCTCTTTCTTCTGCTGAACATGTTCCATCTATATGATCTATATCAATAGAGGTCTCAAGTGTACTCAGAAGATCTTGCTCTTTTGTGTTCTTTTTATATAACTCAAAAAATTTAGGTAGATTTTCACGAATCTGTTTTGAATTTTCAATATTCCTACAATAGACAATGGATTTTTTTAGCGGTCTCAAATCAACCTCTTGTGACACTTTATCATTTTTATTAAAATCTTTCAAGATTCCTTTTATGCTACCATATAATCTCATAGCATCATCAAATTTAAAATGTTTCTTTTTATCTTTATCTTTATCTGATTCATCTAATTCAGCATAATAATCTCGCATTTTTTGAAATACACTATCTTTTTCATCTAAAGTGAGAATTATAACCTTATAATCACTTAATTCATTGTCATTTATTGCGCTTGCAAAACTGTATTTATAAAATTCCTTGCCATATTGGGACTCATTATCCATACTATACAAAATAGAACCATCTTTTTCATTTGCTTCTTTGACGTTTTTTCCATATATTTTTGGAGTAGCTGTCATATAAATTCTCTTGTTTGCCTTTATATATTCATTGTGATGTATTTTTGTATAAAATGTTTCGTTGTCCTTTTTTGACAAACTGGCAGTTCTATGTGCTTCATCACAAAATACCAAATCAAAAATGTATTTATTTTTATCGTGTTCTTGTAATAATTCTTGTGCTTTTTTCACCACCTCTATACTATGATAGGTGGAGAATATGACTACCATTCTTTTATCATTTTCATATCTTTCCTTTTCTTCCTTAGTGTTTTCCAATATGGTTTCCACTAATTTTTTTTCATCTGTAGAAACAGGGATTGCAAAATCAGTTGAAGATATATTACAATCATCATTAGATTTATTTGAAACTGTACTATCGCTACATACACATAATGCTCTTATAAGTGTTTCCGCCTGTTCAGTCCATTCTTTAAGTGTCTGTTTAACCAAACTGATTGATGGTACCAAGAATAATATAAAACCATTTCGTTCCTTCATTTGTCTTACTTGTTCCTCGGCAATTTTCAATGATGTAAATGTTTTACCTGTTCCGCAAGCCATTATTAATTTACCTCTATCTATACTACTATCTTCAAAATATTTGTTGTAGGATTCTATTGCTTCCTTTTGATGTTTTTTAGGTGTTTTCTTTTGTGTTCTGGCATCAGTACCAGTCTTACCTTCTTTGATTTTTCGCCAGTCGATATTTGCTGTTTGCAAATCTAATAATGATAATTTTTGTATGGCTGGTGTTTGATTCTCACATATTTCTCTTGCATTTGATGTCCAATTGTTGGTTGTCGATATAAACAGACGATGTTTAAATTCTATTCCATTTATATTTCTTGCAGATGTGGCTATAAAACCATCTAAATCACTTTTATTTATACAGTGTTCTTCTGCATAACATTTACATTGTATTGCCCACAAATCCCCATTTTCCTCTTGGGCGACAAGATCAATTCCTACATCTTGTCCATCACTAAATAATTTTCTATATTGCCATTCGTTCCATAAAACAACATACTTAAACCTATCTACATACAAAGGGTATGTCTGTAAAAACCTTTGCATTATTTTTTCAAAGACCGTTCCTAATGTCCGTTTTTCAAGATTTGCATCCCTATATTCTGTCAATAGTTGATCGAAGGTAATCTCTCTCTCTCTCTCTCTCTCTCTCTCTCTCTCTCTCTCTCTCTCTCTCTCTCTCT
>JAIRSX010000090.1 GCA_031255235.1 Rickettsiales bacterium | reverse complement strand
AGAGAGAGAGAGAGAGAGAGAGAGAGAGAGACAGAGAGAGAGAGAGAGAGAGAGAGAGAGAGAGGATAAAGAGTAATAATTCTGCTGCCATTTGGCTACATCGTGCATATAATTCTGACTCTAATGGTAATAATCTTGAAAAATTGAAGAGAAATTTTGATAAGTATGTGGGTTTTGAAATTGATTTGAAATGGAATGAAGACGGATATTTTGTCATTGACCACGATAATAAGAATGAAAAATTGAAATTTGAGGATTTATTTGTGGAAATTCCCGATATTATAAAAAAGGATCTATGGATAGATTTGAAGGATATAAATGGTGAAATTATAGATGCTGAAATTAGGGAAATGGACAGGATTGTTAAAAAAAATAAACTTGATAAGAAAAAATTTTTTATTGAGAATGGAAATATTGAGCATTTGTCAAAATTTACTGAGAATGGTTATCTAACTTCATTTTATTTTGCACACGGGGAAATGGCAGAGGAAAGGTTGGAGAATTGGACGAAGAAAAGTTTGGAATTGTTAGAAAAATATAAAATTAGTTATATTTCTGCCCACGATATTTGGTTTGATTATTTAGTTAAGAATTTTCCGGAATATGAAAAAATGTATTGGTATATGGGAAGCGAAAAGAAAGAAGAGAGGAATTTAGAATTGTTGGGAGATAAAAAGACAAAGGTTATATTAAATGTGGAATAAGATTATTATTTTGTTCAATTTTTAAGATTCATCATAATTCTACTCTATTATTCACATCTTCTTGTTTGTGGGTTAGATTCCTCCTTTCCTGTTGGGAAAGGGTGGTTATGATTCTATTTAGTAAAACAATATTATTATTTTTAATTTTTAAGAAAATTTTTTAATTAAAAAAAATGAATTATCATTATTCGATATGTCGGAAGTAGTGACGTTGCCAAATGGATTGAGGGTTATAAACGAATATATGGATGATGTTGAGTCCGTATCCATAAATATATGGGTTAGAACAGGAAGTCGCAATGAAACGAAAAAGAATAATGGCATATCTCATTTTCTGGAACATATGGCCTTTAAAGGTACAAAAACAAGAAGTGTTCAACAGATTGCTGAAGAGTTTGATGACTTAGGGGGGCGAGTTAATGCTTTTACCTCCGCTTCAAAAACTGCTTTCTATACAAAAGTGTTGAAAGAACATACTGAAAATGCAGTGGAAATTTTAGCAGACATATTTCAAAATTCAGTTTTTGATCAATCTGAGCTTGATAAGGAAAGAAGTGTTATTATGCAGGAATTTGCTATGTCAAGAGATGATCCAACCGATATGATTTATACTTATTTTATGGATACCGCCTATAAAAATCAGCCATTTGGGAGAGAAATTATTGGTACCAAAAAGAATATAGAAAGTTTCACAAGAGAAGATATTATAAATTATGTTGCTAGTCAGTATAAATCAGAGGATATAGTTATTTCTTTCGCAGGAAAACTGAAAACTAATGATGCTGTTAAGTTGGTAAAAAAATACTTTGATACACAAATTGGTAAAAATAGAAAGGTTGAAAGGGCAATTTATACTGGTGGTATTTTTAAAAAAAACAAAAAGCTAGAACAAACACAACTTATGCTAGGGTATGAAAGTTGTAATTATTTTGATGATAATTTTTATACGGCAAATTTTTTGGCAGTCCTACTTGGTGGTGGTATGTCTTCAAGATTATTTCAGGAAATTAGAGAAAAACGGGCGTTATGTTACTCTGTATTTGCCAGTAATTCATCTACTGCTGATACTGGATATTTCAATATCTATTGTGCTACTGCGCCAGACAAAGTGGAAGAAGTTACAAAGGCAATAAGAGAAGAGATGCTTAAAATTTGTTCCCATATATCAAATGAGGAATTTAATAGGGCAATGGCAAAAATCAAAACAAATCTAATAATAGGACAAGAGAGTAACACAAACAGAGCGCAGAAAAATGCCTCAAATCTTTTGGGGTTCGGCAAGATTGAAACAATAAAAGATATAGAAGAAAGGCTTGAGGAGGTGTCTATAAAAAAAATACAAAACTATATGGAGACAATTTTGAAAACGAAAGAAACTGAAGTTTTGTATGGAAAAATTAAAGATTAGAATTTAAATCTTATCTTTGACTCTAGTATATTTTGTGAAAACTCATACTCTTGTTCTACATCGTAAATTTTTTGTTTTACTTTTTGTGTAAAAAATCCTTTATATCCAATATATACAACAATTCTTTCACTAAATGGATAAGCAAGACCCACAGTTAATTGGATACCAGCAACATTTCTTGTTTTAGTTTTATTGCCATTTGACAAAATATTTTCACCTCCGAATGAAAAAGAATAACTACCAATTCCAAAGCCTATATAAGGTCTCATCTTGTCTTTCAAATAAGTTTGTTCCAGCGTTAAATTTAGTATATTTTTTTTTAAGTCTAGAAGAAAACTTTTTCCAAGAATATCCTTAGAGAGGCTTCCATACTCATATTCAATTTTTACACCATTCACCCAATAAACCCCAACAGAAATATCATAACCAAAATTACTTCCAAAATTCCAATGTTCAACACCGGAGGCATTCTTAATCTCGATGGAAGGAATATTATCGTACAAATACATGCCCACACCAAATGTAAATCTGTAATCCCTAAATTTAGTAATTTGTTCCGGTTCGGTATACTTTAATCCGCCTTTGTATTGATTAGGTAAATCGGTATAACTATTTACACTATTCTTTTCAAGAGTTTGAAGCTTAGGTGTAACATCCTTATTCAGCTGTTCTGGCTGCACATCTTCCGGAAACAACAAAATTGTTCTAGCAAACAATTTCGTTGTAAAAAACAAAATAAAGACGAGTCGTTTCAACATTTATTGTTTAGATTTGTAATTATCTATTGCTTTCTTGACTGCTTCCTCTGCCATAACCGAACAATGAAACTTTAACGATGGTAACTGTAATTCTGTTACAAGTTCTTTATTTGAAACCTTTAAAACATCATCCAATGCTTTTCCAATTATTTTTTCAGTCATTAATGATGAAGATGAGATCGCGCCGCCACAACCAAAAGTTTTAAATTTTGCATCTTTAACAACATTATTTTCGATTCTCAACCAAAACTGTAACATATCACCGCATACGGCTGAGCCAACCAAACCCGTCCCCACATCTCTATCATTTTCATCAAGTTTTCCAACATTCCTTGGATTCTTGACATGATCCATTGCTAAATCCGACAATTGATACATAGTAAGTTCATTTCTTAACAGTAGTATCCAGTATATATACTAATAATTAATTTAAAAATTTATTTGGTAGTACAAACAAATCTTTTACTATATCCTCTTTTTCTCCACAAAATAACACCGTCCTTTATACAACGACTTTCCATTTCTTTCTTTTAGATATTGGTTTTGTTTCTTGGATGTTTATTGTGTCACCAACTTTGATTTCGTTTGATTCATCGTGAATCATGTATTTCTTTTGCCTTTT
>JAIRSX010000089.1 GCA_031255235.1 Rickettsiales bacterium | reverse complement strand
TCTTCTAAAGTCTTCATTGTTTAGATTTTTAACATAATCCCATTTGGACATTATTTATTATTTATTGATATTAATATATCAATATTAAAAAAATATTAAAATGTAAAGAATTATATGTGCAGGAGGTCTAATAAACGAAAATACACGATCTGTATGTGATAAATGAAAAGAGAAAGATAGGAATAGATAATTGGAGAGAGGGCATGATGATATACCCAAACCCTCCATCATCCATTAATACTTCCCTTTAAAGAAAAAGAATTTATATTACCGCAACCCTCTTAGTTGTCTTAACCTTTTTCAATTCATTAATAATTTCATCTTTAAATTCGTCTTTTCTAATATCACTTGCAACAAACCCAATATCTTTATAGGTATCCAAATATTGCTTATCAACATTTACATTATATTTTCCAAAAATATGATTAATGTCCTTCATAACACCCGCTATATTTTCATGTATATGTAAAATCCTTACAGTATCTATTCCTTTTTGTCCTAATGATACCTGTGGAAAATTCACTGCACCTTCCGTACTGCCATATTGTAAGTAGTTCGCCATTTTTTCTGCCATATCAAGTGCCATCGCTACCTGTGCTTCTGCTGTCATACCTCCAATATGTGGGGTTATAATAACATTATTATATTTTCTCAAAGGCGTTTCCAATTCCTCGTCCTTGTTTTTAGGTTCTTTTTTATAAGCATCACAAGCAACACCCATTAGCATCTTGTTATCCAACGCTTCACACAAAGCATCAAAATCAACAACATTTCCTCTGGCATTATTTATAAAAATACCATTCTTTTTCATTAACGCGAACTCTTTTTTACCGATCATATCGTAAGTAGAAGGCAAATTTGGTACATGTATGGTAACTATATCACTATTTTTCAATAATTCCTCCAGTGTGGTAACCGGTGTTGCCTTACCAAAACTTTGTTTTTTCTCAACATCATAATATATAACATTCATACTTAATGCTTCCGCCAAAACACCAACCTGACTGCCAATATGTCCATAGCCAATAATTCCTAATGTTTTACCTTTTACCTCAAAACACTCACCCAAACTTTTATCCCAAATACCCTTTTTCGCTTTCGCATCTTTATCTGGAATCTCCCTCGCCAGCATTAACATCTCACCAATAGTCAATTCGGCAACACTTCTTGTGTTTCCAAATGGAGCATTAAAACATGGAATTCCCATATCTCTCGCAAAGTTCAAATCAATTTGGTCTGTTCCAATACATGCAGTACATACCGCCATGATATTTTTCGCATGTTTTAGCACCTCTTTTGTAAGTTTCGTTCTCGTCCTGATACCTATTACATCTGCGGTCTCCATAATTTTAATTAGATCGTCCTCCTTTGGGCTATCTTTTATTAAAGTTATATCATTAAAACCACGTTTCTTCAACAAGTCAATTGCAACTTGGTGTACATTTTCAACCAATACTATCTTAGTCATATATTTCCTTTTTAATTAAACAAATCTAAAAACATAAATGCTGTTTTCTTGGAGGAGTGAAAATACTGACTAATTAAACATAAATTCATCATAATGTCCTTATTGTTTTTTCAAGTTCCACCATCATATTTTTTAAATCCTTTATATCAATAGTAGGACCCGTCCAAATTCTAAATCCAATTGGTTCATTCTTATAGTTTTTGATGTCCAAAGCGAGTTTTTTTTCCGCCATAACTCTATAAACGTCCTCAACTACCTCCGTTCGTTCGGTAGTGAAAGTTATTGACGTTTTACTTCTTATATTTTTGTCTTGTATCACTGCTTGTAGAATCTCACTCTTATCAAGAAAATCATATACAAACTTGGCATTTTCCTCTGTCTTTTTTATCGGATCAATTGTCCTCATATATAACAAAGCATCTTTCACATCCTCAATACAAAGCATAGATAAAGTATTTATTGAATCACCTTTAAATAATGCCTCATTTCTTAAATCCATAAAAAGTGGAATTGGTCTATCTGGTCTGTACTTTTCAAGTCGTTCAAAAACTCGTGGAGAAACAACTATTACCCCATGCCCTGCTTCACCTCCAAGTGTCTTTTGCCAACTATAAGTAAATACATCAATTTTAGTCCAATCAATATCGTAAGCAAAAGCAGCTGATGTGGCATCACAAATCACTATTCCTTTTCTATCCCCTTCAATAAAATTCAAATTACCAATACATTTGCCACTCGTAGTTCCATTGTAAGTGAAAACAATATCGTTATCGCTATTTACACCTTCACTACTATTAAATTTATTGCATTCAAGTTTCAAATTATTGGCAATATCATTATACCATTTTTGACTAAAAGCATCATGGACAACAACATCAATTTTATTGCAACCAAGTAGATTCCATAGAGCACTTTCAACTGCTGCTGTATCACTACCTAAAATAATAGCAATTTTATAATCACTTGGAAGTTTTAATAACTCTCTTTGTAATTGTAAAACTTCATTTATTCTCTCTTTACAATCCTTGGCACGATAACTTCTACCAACCAAAGCATTTTTCAAAACATTTACATTCCATCCATCCCTCTTTTTACATGGACCACAACTATATTGGTTCCCCATACTTCCTCTCATTTATTGATATTTTATTTTTTATATTATCGCTATTGCTTTAATATAAGTAGTTATTTCAAAAATAACCGAAAGATTATAACGCCCTATTTAAGGGACGACAACATGGATGAAAAAGAAAAACTCCTAATCATTGGACGGTAGTATATTCGATATTTTTTACTGGATCAAATTTATTAGATTATAAACTTCTTTTTTATTACCAGCAATTCCAATTTTTACAATAAAATCAGTAATTTCTTTCGGTTTTAAAAACTCTGATAATACACTATTTGCATATAAAACTTTTTCTTTATCGAAAGAAGTCTTTTCTAAATTATTTTTCAATAAAATTACAAATTCTCCTTTTATATTCTGTGGATTATTCTTAAAATACTCTAAAATTTCACTACAACTTCCATTTTTGACCTCTTCGTGAATCTTTGTAAGTTCCCTACAAACACATACTTCAATATTTCCAATAATACTTAAAATGTCTTGCAATAAAAATAAAATCCTTTTAGGACTTTCATATAAAATGACAGTCTCGTTCCTATACTTTAATTGTTCTAATTCTTTTTTTTCAACAAAACCATAAAACAAAAATTTGTCGGTTGGCATTCCACTAACAACTAAACTCACCAAAACAGCAGATGCACCGCAGATAGCATAAGTCTTGATGTTGTGCTTTCTGCATTCTTTAACCAATTTATAGCCGGGATCGCTAATTAAAGGAGTTCCAGCATCACTAACTAAACCAACTTTTTTGTTTTCCAGCAGTAGTTTTATAATTTTTTGTCGCTCTTTGTCACTCGAAAAATCATTATAGACAAACAAAGATTTTTTAATCCCATGCTGTTCCAATAATTTATTTGTATATCTCGTATCTTCACAAAAAATGTAATCCATATCTCTAATTGTGGTCAGTGCCCTTATAGTTATATCATCTTTATTGCCAATGGGAGTCGAAATTATGTACATTAAAAATCTTTTTATAACAATAAGAAACAAAAACAGAAAGAAATCAAATAATTTTCTATTTTACGCAGGAGAATTCTCTCTTTTATTTTAATAAAACTTCATCACAATGAATCGTTATTTTCCAAAGATTAACTCCACAGCTAACGAAAGAAAACATAGCTTGAATAAAAAATTTGTTTTACTTAAAATAAGTGTTATCCTACGCACAGCAATAAAGCAGGTTAGAAATCTCCCAAGACTAACTAATCCCAAAATGCTTTATTGCCTCTTTTGTTTTCCCAAAACGTTTTATTGCCTCTTTATTGATAAAGGTTTGTTTTTGACAAGCTCCTTTGATTTATTAGATTCTTTCAAATACTCCTGAGGCTCCCATACCTCAAAAGTCTGCCCTTTACCAACAAACACAACTTTTTCTGTAATTTTTACAGACTTTCTCAAACTATCTGGCAAGATAATCCTACCAGCATCATCAAAAGAAAGTTGCGATGCCCCACCTAAAATTGTGCGAAGATAGGCATCTTTTTCTGGTGTATCATCCATGTTGTCTATGATCTCACTGATTTTTTCTAATCTTTCATAACTGCTTCCTTCCAAACAATTATTATTTATTGATTGATACAAAACAGCACCAGCAAACTTACCACTTTTTAAAGAATCACGGAAGGTGGAAGGGACAGAAACTCTACCCTTGCTATCTACTTTAAACTCGAAATTTCCAATAAATAATCCCACTTTTCCTTTTAATTCCTTCTTTTTACCACCCGTCTATTTCCTTTTTACACTTTATGGTGTTTTATGGTATATTATGGGTTTTAATGTATTTCTTTGGAATGTCAAATTATATTACGAATATCTTTCATTTGTATTTTAACTATCCCATATCATCTAAAAGAGACCTCATATTTGCAACAAAAACATCAAATCTAAATATTTATTTGAAATTTTTTATAGGACAGATATTCATTGCTCTGTGAAGTTGAATAAATATGACAAAGTTGAGACAGTTTATAAGCAGATTTTTGATGGACTAAACGGCTACACTATCTCTCTATTAGAAAAAGAAAAAAGGGAAAAACAGGAACCAATTTTTAAAGATATTTTGTATGGTGAAGTTCCATTAGGTTTATTATATGCTCTATTCGTGCTACCTCCCACAGATAAATATATTCAAAAATCTAAGGTTTTTTACGATTTAGGCAGCGGAATTGGTAATGCCGTAATAGGTGCATATTTGGCAGGTTTTGAAAAATCTGTTGGTATTGAGATCATGGAAACGCTTTATCAGACTTCTTTAATTGCCAAAAAAAGAATGAATGAAAGCAAAGGTGTGACTTTTATAAAAGACGATATTTTAAATGTTGATTTCAGTGAGGCAGACGTTATCCTATTCTGTTGCCCAACAAAAGACGAACACTTAAGAAATGAAATGGAAGCAAAATTCGAAAACCTAAAAAAAGACACATTGATTTTATCTTTGATACATCAAATAAAATCTCCACACTTCGAATTACTGGATCACAAATTAGTGAAAGTTGCCTGGGGTGAAACCCATCTGTTTAGTTACATTAAAAATTAATTCTTTTTATCTTTATCAAATAACAATGCAGAAAACTCCGATTCTATGACTTTTTGTCCGTCAACCAAACCAATTCCTTCTATAACATAAATCCCCATCTTTTCCTTCAATATTTTGACTTGAAGTCTCAATTGATCACCGGGGACAACTGGTTTTCTAAATTTAACATTATTGATTGTGGTAAACAAAATACCTGGATTTTTTGGTGCCTTTTCTCCCAATGATTTAATCACAAGAATACAGGCAGTTTGCGCCAATGCCTCAATTTGCAGAACACCAGGCATAACAGGACCATCTGGAAAATGTCCATTAAAAAAATCCTCGTTTATGGTAACATTTTTAATGCCCGTTGCCGACTCTTTGGATTTAAACTCTATTATTCTATCCACCAACAAAAACGGATATCTATGGGGTAGATAAGATCTTATTTCATTTACACTGAGAACTTCTGCCATCAATTATTATTAATATCAACAGTTGTTATATAGATAATATTATTTTAAAAATCAAGTTAAATTATCATCGCTTCTCTTTTCATTTCAATTGGTAACTTTTCTATTGCATACCTTAAAGCGGTTCTTGGCATTTTAAATTTATTTCTCATGACAAAATCAAAAACTTTTTGTTGATATTTTTGAGACATATGTTTTTTAAGTTTGTGATTATAATCAGCCATTGACAAACTCTTTAACATCCATCCATAACCCTTTTGCACCATATCATCTTTGTCTTCCAATAAAATTGAGGCAATTTCAAATATGTCCCCTTCAAAATATTTTTGCTTTGCTGGAATAATAAAACTTACGGCACTTGCTCTTCTCACCCACCTATTATCACTCAAAGTCCATTTTTTAATTTCTTTAACCAATTCAGGATACTTCATAAGTAACCCACCTACTGAATGATTACAAAACCCATCACACATTGCCCAATTAGTTACATAATTTTTAACCCACTTTTCAAAAATCTTGAAATCACACTCCTCAAATTCTCTAAGTCTGCTGCAACACCACTTAATAGCAATTGAATTGTGTTCCATGTAACCAATTTTCCACAACTGTTCACAAATTTCAAAAACCTCATCTTTAGTCCATTCCTTATGATAATATTTTTTCGATAGATTAATAACATCAGTGGCTTTCCACCCAAACGTCTTTATAGGTTCTTTGAAATAACTAGACTGCCCAATAATATTACTTTCATTTCTATTACTTTCTATCTCTGTATGTATTTGCTTCAATATATCTGTAATCATTTCAAAGCTAACCTATACAACGACTTTCCATTTCTTTCTTTTAGATATTGGTTTTGTTTCTTGGATGTTTATTGTGTCACCAACTTTGATTTCGTTTGATTCATCGTGAATCATGTATTTCTTTTGCCTTTT
>JAIRSX010000061.1 GCA_031255235.1 Rickettsiales bacterium | reverse complement strand
TACTGTGGGTATAGTGAATATGTGAGTAATATAATAAGTGTAAGATCTATAAAAGAAGAAAAAGGAGAGAGAGAAATTGCTTAATATAATTAATCAACTTTAATTAGTCAATCCCATTTATTTTTTGGATTCTGTATTCTTAGATTAATTATTCGCTCAACAAGTTGTTTAATATTTTAGCGTTTACAATAATCTCATTATTTTCATATAAATATTTCTTAAATGTTAAGTCTATGGAATTTTTATAACTCGTATCTACAATATTCTCTAACATTACTTTTGTTGTAAAATTATTATTATCCTCTTCATATTGCTTAATATTTTTTACAAGCATAAAAACCCAGATCTTATTTTGTTTATCGAAGAATGGTTCCGTATATTCACCCACCTTTTTTTTGAAAAGGTTTTTTAGAATTGATTGGTCGTATTTATCGTAATCTTTATCAACATCAACATTTTTTGTTTCTTTGATGTTGTTTCTCAATAAAGAAATGTCACGCTTATCTCCATTCTTGAAGTGTTTTATCAAATCCTTTAAAATTTTCTCCTCTTTTTCTATTTTTCGTTCCTCTGTTATAATATCAGTGATCGTTTTTGTTGCTTCTTCTAATGATAAAAATTTTTCTGACTCAATTTTTTCAACATAATATATTTTATATTTGTTATTGTTTTCATAGATTATATCACTAAAAACTCCTGCCTGTGAAGTCAAAAAATCGCTTGTTACACCGATAGGACTATCTGTGGTTTGTTTTTTTACATTGAAAATTGTTGCGATTTCATCAATGTTTCTTGCGGACAAAGTTAAATCTTCCAATTGCGAAAATTTCTCTTTAATGTTGTTTTCATATTCGTTTAGATCAACTTCGATATAAGAGTATGTTCTTTTTTCCGGGATTCTGAATTGAATTTGATTTTCGTTATAATATTTTTCAATTTCACTACTTGAAATTTTTTCAAGAGTGAGGTTCAAATTTTTTGATGTGTAGATATCTACGATATAATTCTTGTTAGACTCTTCAAAAATTTTCTGTAACGAAAAATCGTTGACTAAGTTATGTGAAGTAACCAAGTTGTATAAACTGTTATCTCCACCATACTTATTCAAATACGACATATATAATTCCTCTGTAAAATCACTTTGCGAAAGTATTGTTTTATACAAATCGATACTAAATTTACCATTCCTGTCCCTAAATGTTGGATTGTTATAAATTTCGGTATACAAGATTTTTTTAGGCATAATGAGGTGCATTTTTTTGACCTCATTACTAAACAACACTTCTCCGACAAATTCATTTAAAGACATTTGAGCAAAGTCCTGGGAGTTTAAAAAGTCTATATTACTGCTACTGTCAAGCGTCTGCATAACTTGATTTTTTTTATTATTCAAAAATGTCATAAAACTATTGATACTTATTTGTTCACCATTTATCTTTAACAGATTGGATTCTCCCATGGTATCAAAGTAATTTATCACACCAAACAGGATAAATGTCAAACTGACGAAAGACAACATAAGCTTTGCAGCAATATTCCCAATTTTCAATGCCATTAGTTTTGGTAAAAATTAATAAGTGATAATATAGTTGATTATAATAAAATATCAAATATTTGCAAAACAAATTTTGTTTTTTAAAACATAAGTGTTATTATATGAAAGTATAGTTGCCTGCGTGATGGAATGGTAGACATAACAGACTTAAAATCTGTGGCAGTTAAATGCGTAGCGGTTCAAGTCCGCTCGCGGGTACCAAATTCGTATATGTTGAATCGTATTATTATATCTATATTTTGTTTTTTTATAAGTAATACTTATTTGTTTGGGTCTGATTATAGTGGGTTCTGTGTTGCTACGGCGGATATGGCTTGTATTGCTCCAGAGGATAATGGTGGTTCTGTGGAGGTTTTTGTTCCGGCATATCCAGGTTTAGCAGCTGATGGGGTATATGTTCAACCTGAACAGGGACAGGCTGGTGGAAATGAAGCGCTACAAACAGGAGTTTGGTCTGGTCCAAGAGTTAGAACAAATGGGTCTCAATTATCTTTTTCTATAAGGGGCAAATGGCAGTCTAGTGAAATGAACGATGACGCTTCTGGAAGATATTGTATGAATGCTGAGAGTGGTGATAAAACTGTAATTGGGGACAAAGGTCAAATTTCATATGTTGATTTTTCCAGATCGGTTGAGCGAGATGGCAATGGCGATTTGATTTTAAATGCTATGTTAGATTTAGAACCTGTTTTTCAACGTGATTTGTCATGTTCTTTAATTGGTGGTGAGGGGTTATATATTGGTTTTTTTGGTCCAAATGGTAATGAAATGCCCGATGTTGCAACACATTTGAGAGCGGTCAATATTTATTGTGATCCACAGTATAGACACATTAACGATAGTGGTTATTACTCTATGGAGGGTTGTTATGATAATGAAACTAGGGAAAATATGGCCTATTTCAAAGGAACTTATGATAGTTCCAATGCGGCAACTTCTTTTCCTTATTGTCCAGATGATTTTTTGCATGGTAGTGTTGCAAAAAAGAATATTTATAGAAATGCGGGTGTATTGTATACTGATATGTGTTGGAGTTGTGATGGAAATGTTACTTTAGAATGTCCTTCTTTTGGTAATCTCCAGCCCGAAGCGAGTTATTCATTATCTCAAACTGATAGGAATGCTGGAGGTTATGTGTTGTACACAAAAAAGAGTGGATCGTATACATCTGGGGCAGATATATTTCCAGATAACCTTGAGCCTGTTAGAATGTGCTCTCCTACTGGCTCTTGTATACAAGCAACGAGATTAACCAGAGATGGGAGAAGTGTTACTGGTGATTTTGATGATGGAACAAAAGTAACAATTAAATATCCGGTAACTAATAATGATGACGAAAATGTTGGTAATTTTTCTAAACGTGTAGTTACCATTAATGAGAGTTCTTCTCAGAATGTAAGAATTGTAACTAGAACCTTTGAAGGTAAAGAGAATTATGCGAATGGTGGGTTGTATGTGGAATCCATCAGGAATACCTGTGATGAAGGTAAGAAAATAGCTGTCTGCAAGGGGGAGAAGACAGATATGACTGAATTTATATACAATGCTGATTATTTTTTTAAAAAGGCATCCAAAGAGAGGGCACAGGTTAATGAGATGCCAAAATTCATGATTTATGACAATTGGTATAGCGATAATTCCGGTGGTTACACTTTGAATTTAAGAAATGGTTTTTTTAATAATGGTGAGGGCGGTGGAATTATAGAGTGGATACTTACCGATATAGAATCTATTTTTGTTGGAAGAATAAACGAGCAGGGTGTTAGGGAAGGTGGTATTCTGCGAGAATTTTATGAGAGGATAGTTAGAGATAGTGAATGGACACTCGTTGTTAAGAGTGCTATGACAATTTACGTGGCGTTGGTTGGTTGGATGTTCTTTTTGGGTATGTTAAAGTGGGAGTTAAAAGAATATATGACTATTCTTTGGGAATTAGTTTTTGTGTTTTCATTTACGAGTTATTTTGGGTGGGAATATTACAATGAGTTTGTAGTGAAATTCTTTTTGGAAGGTGTTGCTGATATTATGATGTTTTTTGCCCATACGGCAATAAATACCTTTACGGATGTGGAATATAATCCTGGATATGGAATGTCGTTGTCCCGTGTGTTTGGTTTTGTGGATACATATATTACCTCAATGTTTACTCGTGAGAGATCTGTTAAGATTTGGGGAATGTTTTTTGGGTTGTGGTATGGTTTTATTGCTATTCCGGTCGTTTACTATTTGATAGTAAAATTTATTTTGGAAATGGTGAATGCGACCTTTCCTTTTATAATCAGTTTTATACAAGTTGTTATTGCTCTTATAATTGGTCCCGTCATTATATTTTTGTATTTATTTAAGTTTAAGCCAACAAAAAAATATCTTAGTTCTTGGATAGCGTTTATTGGTGGAAGATTTATAAATATGACTTTTTTGTTTGTGTTTATAAATATGTTTGCCGCGATAATTAGACAAAGGATTGATGAACTTACAGGTGTTTGTGCTTGTAAATGGAAATTATGGGACGCAATTGCTCGTGGACAAACTTCTAATGGAGCAGAAGATGGGGTTAGAGAACGTTTCTCTTTGAATATGAGACCTTGGGTCAGTCAATACAGAGATACTCCGAATATTCTTGAATTTGCTATTGGTGTGTTAGGTATACTTATTCTCATATTGATTTTTAATGAATTTTTATCAAAGCTTCCAACTATTGTTGATAGTATGGTAGATATTGGTGGTGAAGCTGGTGGTGGGTTAGATCCAATGACACAAACATCGAGGATGGGTGGTGGTCTCAGTAAGGCATTTGGTGGTTCTATGAGCGGTGGATTTTCTGGTTTCTTACAACAGGTTAAGACAAGGGAATGGGATGCTGCCAGAGGAGCATACAAGGATACAAGTATTGGAAAACAAATCGATGCTAGAGGTGGTGTTGTTGCCGGACTTTTGAATAAAGCGAATGAATCTGCTGGTGAAATGTTTCATTCGGTTGGTGTTGGATCTGGTAAATCATTAACTTCTCAATTATCCGGTGAATTATCTGAATCTGTTGGGCGTTTAAAAGAGAATGTTTCTGCTTATTTTGATCCCGGTGTCGATAGACAAAAAGATGCTTTGGCAGCATTCAATCAGAAACTTAATGATCGTGGTAATCTTATGAATGCAAGAGATGCTGCCATAGAAAGTTGGGAAAGTAGTTTCAATAGAGAGCATGGGGGAGCGAGCGATGAAAGAAAAGCGGAAGAAAAGGCAAAATTTGTTGCCAATTTAGATAATGCTATTTTGAGTAGGTGTGATAGAGAGATGGCTGATGTTCGAGGAAGGTTAGGTGATGATAGGGCAGTAATAGAGTATTTTAATACTGGGATGTATGCTTTTAATGGTGATGCTGGAGAAGGTAGGGATTTGAGAGATAGGATCAATGAACGTCTAATCAATAATGCACATAATGGAGATGAAATGAGGAAAAAGATAGATGAATACAAAAGGGATCCTGTTAATTTAGGGGCTAGGGAAACCATTGAACGTGAAGATCTTGTGTCTAGCTTATCGGCTTGTGGTATAGATGTAGATCCGAAAGATCCAGATCCTATTAAATCTATGCTAGAATTGGAAAAAACAGAGGAAGGATTACTTAAAAGTATACGGCGAACGCCAACAGGAAGAGAAAAATATACAGAGGAACAGAGAGATAGATTAGCAAAAATTGGATTAGCGAGACGAAATTGGGACAGATATTACAATACTCTTAAAGATATCGGTGGAGATGAAGGTAAGAAGGCGGGAGAAGTGGCGAAGTCAGCAGTTGAGTGTAGATTAAGGCAGGAATTAAGAAGTAGATTAGATATGAAGGTTGCTCAAGTTGGTGATGGTGAAACATCAGAAGATACCTATAGAGACAGGGTTAAAAAATCGGTAAACGAGCGGTTGGAGGGGTTTAAG
>JAIRSX010000058.1 GCA_031255235.1 Rickettsiales bacterium | reverse complement strand
AAGTACTGTGGGTATAGTGAATATGTGAGTAATATAATAAGTGTAAGATCTATAAAAGAAGAAAAAGGAGAGAGAGAAATTGCTTAATATAATTAATCAACTTTAATTAGTCAATCCCTACATTACCACAATAATTTGACATTAATCATTATTATATCTTAATCCTAAATGATGTCTTACGATTTTTTGGTAGATTCCCATTGTCATCTTAATATGCTCGATAAAAATAATTTAAAGGATATAATAGGTAATGCCTTTGAACAAAATGTAAAAATTATAAATAACATTGGAACAAACATAAACGAATTTCAGGACGTTTTAGAGATTGCAAATACTTTTGACAATGTTTATTGTTCGTTGGGAATCCATCCCGAAGAAATTAAAGAAATAGTTAAAATCAATGAATTACAAAAATGGTTTGGTTTTAAAAAAGTTATAGGTATTGGAGAATCTGGATTGGATTACCATTATAGGGATGACAATAAGACTACACAGAAACAAAATTTTGAAATACATATTGAACTTGCGAGACAAACTAATAAACCTTTAATTATACATTCTCGTGACGCAGATGAAGATATGATGGATATTTTAAAGTCTGAATTTAAAAATGGAGAATTTAAATTTTTATTACACTCTTTTACCTCCGGGAAAGATCTTTTGAAGACTGGACTCGATTTGTGTGGCTATATTTCACTATCTGGTATAGTGACTTTTAAAAATGCAGAAGATATTAGGCAAAATATAAGAATCGTTCCAAATGAACGAATTCTTATTGAAACTGATTCTCCTTTTCTTGCCCCTGTACCACATAGAGGCAAAACAAACGAACCATCTTTCGTTAAAGATATAGCAGTTTTTCTGAGTGGATATCTTGGTATTAACTTTTTGGATTTCCAAAAACTTACCACAAAGAATTTTATGAGGCTGTTTAGTTTAATTTGATTTTTTTTTCATTATTTGTTATACTTGTTTCGTGAGTGAGTTACCACCTGGTTTTGATCCGAGCAATAGTTTTATAAATAATTTTTACAATGATCTTGTTCATGGGTTGGAAGAAAAGAGAAGAAAAAAATATGGAGAGGATACTGAAACAGCAACAACATTTACTGATCATTGGTTTAATTTAGGGAATAATACTTGGTGGGGTGCATATAATACTTCGCGGAACGATAAAATAAATAATGAGGATGCAGTTAGGCTGCAAAGTGAGATCACTGGTTCTGCAATTGGAACTACTGCAGGAACAGTAGCATGGGGGATTCCGATTATAGGTCCTATTATAGGCGCTTTTATTTTAATTTATACAGCGTTCCCCGATAAAGTTTTAAATTCTGCTATAGAAGAAATGGATATATTAACGGGCGGTTTATCAAAAATAGTTAGAGCACAGGTTGGTCTTGCTTTGAGTGATACAAAAATGAAATATAAAGGAGAATCTGGAAAAGGAGCGGTAGCAGATACACTTGAACATCAAAAGTCATTGTCTGATAAGTTGGTTAGTGGTGTCGATAATGCCCTAAAAAAGAAAAATAGTAGAAAGGTGTTACTGGATTCTGCAGATTTGGCAGTCAGTATCACCAATCTTGCATCTGGTATTTTCGCTAACAGAAGTGGTATTGCTTTTACTCTTTCGAAAGTTAATCCTGAAGGAATGAAAGCTCTTGAGAAATTTAGAGAAGGTTTATCCAGAGATAAACCAGAATTTAGCGCAAGTGAATTACGAAATTTTTTGCCAACTGATTTCAAAGAGAAATACAAAAAGGACATAGAGAATGCAGGAAGTTTCTTTGAGAAAAATGGGGATGCTCTTGCTTATCTTCAAAAAACATTACTACCAGTGATAAATGATGTTTATGCAAAGGCGAGAAGATTTTATCCAAGAGAGATTTTCCAGGATATAAAAATTGAATCAACTTCATCACTGGATCCATCACCAGCGCCATCACAAATACAACCGTCAGCTTCGCCTGCTGATTCAGATTCGCCGGCGTTAACACCACCACAGATATCATCAAACCCATCATCATCTCAACAAACATGGAGTGACCGAATCAAAAAAGAAAATACTGGAAATGGGATACGACAGCAGTAGTAATTTTTGAGATGGCTTGTGTGTGTTGCAGAGCATATGGTTATGTGTGAATTTTGCTCAAAAAATTAATAGGAAATTTTGATCCCATTGTCTTTTAGATCCTCTTCAAAAGTTTTTCCCTGCATATTATATTGTTGAATCCCGCTTGCTTTTATAAGTCTAATGACAGCCTCCAATTTGTCTAAACTTCCAGTTGATTTATTTTTTGTAAAGAGGTTATCATAAATAACTTTTGAAACTCCAGATTCTATTAGATGTTTGAAACAATTATCGCAACTGGCAGTTGTAACATAAACATCCGCCCCTTTAATACTTTTATCGGCATGTACTATTGCCCTCATTTCAGCATGAATATCTAATAAATAATACATTGGTCTTTCTTCTGTAAGGTGTTTTCTGTCTGTATCAGTAGGAAAATCATTATAACCAGTAGCAATAATTTCATTGTTCAACACAATGACACATCCTACTTTTGTGGTAGGACAGGTTGATCTTTCTTTAATTTTATGTGCTTCTTGCATATAAGATAAGTCTTTTTCCGTAATTCTCATAAAAATATTAATAACCGGGTCCTTCACTTTATACGTTTCTTTCAAAAAAATCAAAATAATATCACTTCTCACAAAGATCCTACGCACCCGTCTACCAAAAACAAAACGTATTCACTTTTCAAAAATCTTACTATTCAGATGGCACACTTCTGCATTTATCATCTCATCACTCACTATCCTGCTCATTTCCATTCTTTATACTTTCACTTATAAAGTTATTATCAACAGTTATTTTTGCTTTCTCGCGCTCTTCCCTTAATTTTTTTCTATCTTCGTCAGTAGCATTCCTCAACACTTGTGCTCTTTGTTCTGCGGTAGCACTAGAATCTTTACCAACACCATATTTGTCTGCAATACCTTGCACTGTTTGACTTTTATTAAATTCATGATCAACAGCTGTTTCGTAATTAACTTTTCTATCTTGGCCATCATTAATAGTAAATCCCTCACTTTTTTGTTTCTTATTCTCATCTAGCATTCTTCGTGCTTGACTCTCAGATTCTTTTTTAGATTTCCTTTTTCCACTCGCTTCAGACATTTTTCGAGACAAATCACTAAATCTTTTTTCTGAACTATCAATAGAGCTCTTTCTAGCTTTTGTGGTATCTTTATTCGGTCTTCCTTCTGCTCTTGCTTTTGCTCTTTCCTTAATCTCTTCCTGTTTACTCTTTTCTCTCTGATCTTCAGCGATTGCCATATGCATTCTTCCAACTGACTTTTTCGAAGTTGAATCAGCATTTTCACTAGCATCTGTTCCGGTAATTTTATCAGAAATTCTACTCCATATAGCAGAACCAGCAGCTCCCAAAAGACTATCACTGGTAGCAGCATAACCAACATGTTTCGACAAGAGATTATTACTACTTGTTAAACCTTTCGAACCCTGTTTGTGCAATTCATCTTCCTTAAGATTGTGCCTTTCTAAGAAAGCCTTTTTCTTTTTTTCGTCTCCAAAACCCATATCACTCATAAACGATTTTTTATAAGCATTTTTATATCCTTCATCCAATTCATCAGCATTAACATTTCCCTCAGCGGCAAGTTTTTCTCTTGCTTCTCTGCCCTTTCTAACTGCATCTCTATGCGCCTTCACCGCTTTCTTGTCCTCATCTTTTTCTTTCATTTCATCTGATTCTGTCTTATAACCAACTTTCTTTCCCAATTCACCAACCATATGTTCCGCTCCTGCAGTCAGATTATTTTCAGCAGCATCAGCAACTTTTTTATGCATATCGTCCAGAGGGCTTCTTAATCCAGAAGACTTAAGAGAATCCCCAGTTCCTTTGGAGCCAGCAATAATTTTACCAAAATTGATAACTATATCCATCAAAGATTTCATCAACTCAGCAAAGCAATAAACTATCATAACAGTAAATAGACCTGGCAAATTTAATATCTGTGATGGATCTTGAGATCTGCTACTTGCAATCTTCCAAAAATCTAACAGCTGTAAGGAACCCACCAAAGGAAGATTCATTATCCAAACCGGTCCCCAACAAACTCTATAATAGAGTGCTTGTTTAATCACATTGTAAGCGACAGTATTAAATAATGACAAACAAAGTACCAAACCTATTGCCTGAACCAAAAAAGAACACAAAAGTTTTATCCATGCATCAAAAAAACTTTTCGTTCTTTCAAAAACCAAAAACACAAAAATTATTGGTCCAAATGACAAAAACAAATTCATAAAGAAATCAGCAATTATATATGTCATTACAGCATATGCGCAAGCAAATACATAGTTCCAAATTGAGAAATACATCATCAAAACATACAACCATCCTATGACACCATTGAATAGCATACCGAGTATCTTCCAGTTAACCTCTGCTGATAATACAAGACTGATATTTCTATCTGTTGAAGAAAAAAGGATTGATTTATCAAAGTAATCTTCGATAAGCATTGCTTTTATGAAACCGCTTTCAAAGTCCGCCTCAAAAGCACTTGCGACCGCATAAACAAGATAGTCAACAGCACTTTTAAAGAACCCAATAAAAAATTGATTATAATAATACCAACCAACATCTGGACTTAAAAATAAATAAATAATCGAAATTCTAACTGCCTTTTTCAAAGCTTCCTTATTTGAAATCTCACTTAACCCAAGCAATTGTCCACCTCCGTAAAAAGCAAGCATCAAAGTTAATAGTGAATTTAAAATAACATGAAACTTTATATCGTTGATAACCTTGTTGTAAAATAACTTAATAAAACCATTGTTATCAGAAACTTTCAGACACTTTTTACCTTCATTAATTTGTTCTGTTGTTAAATATTGGCATAGAAGATAACAGTTGTTGGTACCATTGGCAATGGCATCTGAACTAGCATAACAACCTTTATTTAATAAAACCACACCCTTGTTTGTAACAGAACTCAGCCTATCTCTGTTAGTATCATAAATAATACATTTTTGTGTTGGAACTCCAGAACCGGCATCATTACCACAAGGAACAAGTCTCCTATAACCACCATCATCAATATATGACGCTATACCAGCAGTTTTGCCTTCCATAACTTCCTGAAGAGGAACCAAAATTCTGCTAACAGAAAAGCCAGTAGCATTTGTTGCAAGATTGGCAACAAAATTTGATGATTGTCCATTATTACCAATATTTGTCGTTCTCTCTCTAAAATTTTTTAAAACTTTTATTTTTGCCGTATAGAAACCATCATTATTGTAATACATATCGCTTACACATTCCACATCTTCTTTTCTATCAGTTGGATAAACATATGAACCTTCACTTTTTTTACAAGTGTTACCTGAACCTGGACAAGCACCCTCAATCCTTGTACTTTTACCACCAGCATTGTCCGTACAAGATATATTCTTCAGATCTCGGTAATTTTCTGATGCACTACATCTGTACTTGTAGGAAATCTTTGCCACTTTTTTTGTATCATTACCACATTTATTTGGTGCTCTTTCATCAACATCCTTAATCTTTAAAAAGATTTTTAACTCATCATAATGTTCCTCTTTGACCGGGGTAACAGAAGTACCAACACTATCAAAGAAATCTCCAAATTCAAACTCTGTCACTCTGGTTGTGGTATTAGTCAAAAGTCCAGTAGTTGGTTCAATTTTATACCCACCACCTTCATTCAACTGCCCATTGTCATCATAACTTAGTACCTTCTTTTTAACACAAAGAAATTCGGATCCATCGGAGTATCTACATCTTTGAACATTTTCACCAGCACCATTCCAATCTCTATGAGCCACGAACAATTGTAATTGTTCACCATTCTTATAC
Source organism: Rickettsiales bacterium (assembly GCA_031255235.1). Classification (GTDB taxonomy): domain Bacteria; phylum Pseudomonadota; class Alphaproteobacteria; order Rickettsiales; family UBA1997; genus JAIRSX01. The sequence goes on along the minus strand of JAIRSX010000058.1, from coordinate 3,858 downwards.
AATGTTCCGTTAGAAATGGTTATTTTATAAAATCCGTTCGAAGCAGCAGAAGTTAAATTTGAAAAATCTTCATCCCTATCTTTATTCAACACGAGAAAATTAAATAATTTATCCTCCTGCACACTTAATTCTGGCGTCTTGTAAACAAATTCACTAAAAAGTCCATCTCCACTCTTTTTAGACATGTCAACAATAGACCCTTCCAAATTTCCATAGCTTTTTTCTGTAGAAAAAATGCTACCTAATTTAGATAAACCCATATCTTCCATTACAGAGAGCGTATAAGTCGGTCCCATCGATTTAAGAACATCTAAACTACCAGCATAATCCTCCAAATCATAACACTGATCTAGCTCTAATAAAGAACCATTAGAGGCAAATTCATCTGCCTTACTGTCAATCAAATAACTCCTGCATTTCTGACACTTACCCAAAGTTATACCCATAGCCTCTGAATAATCTTTACCATCCACCACATTGCGAGTACAAATATCCATTTGTCTATCGTATTCATCAACATAGTAAGCCTGGTAGGCATTATCACCACTACCCTTTAAAGCACCATACCCTCCCCCATATTTAGAATAATCGCCTTGTTTATTATATTCAGCATTAGTTTCTGCCTGTCCATCATTAGATATAAATGTTACACATCCCAAAGGACAGTATCGTTCAAAACCATTCGTTCTATCATTACAATATTGACTATATGGTTTCATACATACAATCTGCCTCCCTCCATCTCTTACTATTTCAACTTGTTTGCACTGAGAATTTGAGACTACCTCACTTCTTTTACCGTTACATAAAAGGGCAGGTCTTTTTTCTATATACATTACCAAACCATCCCCAACACTCTTCAATACACCAGGATCGTCATTATCATTCTTCGCACGGAAAACCTTCTCTTTTACTGTATACCCACCTGTTTGGTTACCTTCTATAAGAAACCAACTATTCTCGTCAAATCTTATCGTCTGCCCCTTTCTGACAAAAACTGCTTGACTTGTTGAGTTTGACTTTGACAATGCAAATTTCGGTGTGGTAGAAGCATTGTAGTTGGGAGAAATAAACTTCCTTCTTATATCTCCAGTCTGTTGCGGTGCATCACAATCATTCACTGTTATAGTATTATCATCCTCTTTAAAGAAAGAACATACTCTTCTATCAAAAAAATTTTCTGCTTTTATATCAAATATTGTATCTGCACTAGCAAGATCTCTTATTCTTTCTACACGAAGTATTTTCGAGTTTATTAAACTAAATGGGTAAAAAATCTCTTTACCACCACTACCATCAACACATCCTGTTTCATTTGATAAACAACCAGAACCGCTCTTCAAAAGAGGATTTTTTAAATGAACTAAACCGGATTCTCCAACCATTATTTCATTCTGAGGCATTAACATGACAGCCATATTCACACCACACGGAGTATCAACCGTATCCCTAGAATAATTTCCATTATCGTAGGATTTTGACGCTCTAAAAAAGCCTAAATCATTGGGAGACGGAGTAATTCCAGACGATTCATTGAAGGTAGTGCTCTTATATTCGAAAGGGAGAACTTTAAAATTCAGGTCATAAGCAATTGTACTAGTTTTGTTTAACCTCCCTTCTGATGATTCTCTTAACGCATGCGTATTTGTGTGACCGAAAATTACATGATTTTTATTGCCCGTATTATCCACAACATAATACCATTTATCATCGGCTTTAACTTCAAGTTTCAAGTACTGGTTTGATATCATGGTACTGGAATGTCTTCCACTGCTATCAAAAACATACTCATTACTTTCGGTGTAGTCCAAGTTACCTAATCTCATATTGTCTGGTATTTTAACCAAAAGAGTACAACTTTTGTTTGGATCTGCTCCACCAATAATTCTTGCCATAACTTTAACTGGATAACGAATATTTTTGATGACCTGAGAATAATCATCACCTTTATAAGTGACCACTCCTGCTTCGGTAGCAACTTCGTCCCTAAAGTTATATTCATTGTTATTTCTGAATACAAATGCCTTCGTAGCAGTATCAAAAGAATATTGTTGAGATAAATTCAAATTGCTACAGTTGCTACGATAAACTTTATAGTTATCTTGTCTTACTCCACAGAAGTAGTCGGTGAATGGATATTTTGCAATATAATTCAACATATCATTATTAATATTCACATCTTTTGGAATAACCAAACCGGCATTTTTTTTGACAAGGTAGTCATCCAATTTAAACAAAATATTATTTGCATTTCTTATTTTAGGATCACTCGATTTTGTATCTTCGTAATTACACTCGGTCTTATTGAAGTTGTTTTCTCTATAAATACACTTTATATTGTCTGGATTTATCGAAATGTCAGGACCGACATACTTCCCATTTGAATCCAAACTACCAACAACTTTAACTCCATCCACAAAAACAGAAGGTATATCTTGTAAAATAATTACACCCCTTCTCAAAAAATTTTGTCTATTTATGATATTTTCGGTAGCACCATCATTTTCAGCATTTCCTTTGACTAAAAATGTTGTGGAAGACTGTATTATAAGAGATTTAAGTCTATCCGTATTTGAAGTATTGTCAAGTTTAGATGGGATTCTTTGGATTGTGTATTCTCTGTCATTAAACTCCACAACTCTTTCCACATCTGTTTGCAGTTTTATATTGCCAGAAACAGACATCTTAATTTTATTTCCAAAACTAATAGGCACATCATTTAATTTTATCCAAGACGGTTCATAGGCTAAACCAACTCTCGTTTCACAAGCAGAAACACAGATTTCTACTGCTTTATCATACGCTTCTCTAATAAATTTTATTTTTGTTTCTTTTGCGCTTCCACAATTAGTAAATATAAAATTATCACTTAAAAATTTATCAGTTGTCGCACCCTTTGATGCCTCTTTTAATTTAGAGTAAGAAGTTCTAACAGTAATACTACAATTGTTATCACTAACTGCTGTAATGGTTTTGTTACCAGAATTTTCTTCCAAACAACGCTGTATCGTGAGATCACCGTTCCCATCAGAGCCAGATTTTTCTTCCCACAGGCAAGTCTTCAATCTGGATGGAACAATCGCTTCTAGTAGAGCATACTCTCCAAAATCATTTGCTTCTATACAGCTTTTTCCAGAATCAACGGCCGAATAGCCAAATATGACAACAAGAAAAAGCACAGCAAAAAAAATCGCTATCTTAAATCCTTTCAGAAATATGTCTTTCCAGTCCTCTCCTCTCCATTTTCCAAACACCATATATCGTTTTAAGTATAGTATATTTATTTTAAAAAACAAATTATAATCCCATCAGAAACTGATGTATTAATGATACATATTATCACAATTGTCTGTCTCTAAAAAACGACCTGTATTTTCTACTTCCACCTATCGTACTTTTTACTTCAAATTCAGTTATTCCAATCTTCTCTGTCAAAGTTGCCTCTCCACTATATAATGATGTTCCAAATCCCAATTTACTCCCTTCTATATCAGCGCCTATAGATTCTATGATTGTGGGAAATAAATCATACCAATTTATAATTCTATTACCATTTTCAATACTCTTAAATGAATTTAATATAACATTGTATATATTTCTTTTTTCTATACCGGATACACTGATATTCTTTTTAATACTATTTTCAGTACCTCTCGCTAAATGATCGCCAACTATCACAACCACGGCGTTTGGATCAATCTCTTTATACCACTCAACAAAATCCTTTACCAGTTCATCGGTTCTTCGGAGCTTTTTCTTAAACTCCTCTGCTGTACCAGTCGGATCATGAGTATCCATTGTTGCCAAAAATAAGAAATAGGGTGGGGGGGGGGGGGGGCCCGCCCGCGGCGCGGGAGC
>JAIRSX010000055.1 GCA_031255235.1 Rickettsiales bacterium | reverse complement strand
GATTCTCTTAATGTAACAATATTACCTGTTATATTTCCACTAACTTTTCCTTCAATTTCCAATGCGCCTTTACCTTTGATATCACCAACAACACTCAAATCTTTCGAAAACAAGGAAATGTCCGAACTTCTGACAGAATTGCTACCAACTTCTTTACTAAACATAACTTTTTACTTCTTACTAGCTCTGTGAAGAATATAGTACGATCTATTATAGAAAACAATTTTTTTTATTGTTTTCGCTTACAAACCATATCTCAAACCATGGGATGAAAAATATTGTAGTATTGTTTATCATTTTAACAATTTGGCATATTAAAAAATTTGCATGATAAAAAAAATAATCTATTATTTTGCCTATTATGACTAAAAAAATAGAAGAGCAGGTACCAAAAAAAGGACTTTGGGGAATTTTTAAAGAAAATTTTAAATCTATGCCGCTTGTTGAAAAAATCTGTTTTGGACTTGGAGCAGTAGCAGTGGCTGCATCGATTGGTTTTTCGTTTGGTGCTACTTTACCACTCATATCGGTTGCTTGCGGTGCTATTGTTGGTGCCTCATCTATAGTTTCTACCGTGTCTTCTTCTATCAGGGGAATTAAGGCTTCCGGTGGTTGGAAAAATTTACCCAGACGAAGAAAGATTGGTTATGTAGCAAAAAATGTTTTTACGTGTCTCCTTGGCGCCCTTGCAGTTGCTGTACCGGTAATGAATGTGGCCGCTGCCGCTGTTGCCGCAAAGGCTGCTGTGAAGACCGGTTTGGTTATTGGTGAAGTTAGTGGTCGTGCAACCGCCACTGTTGCCGGTGTCGCTGCTCTTGAAGAGGTTAACACCGCCAATGTTCTTTTTTCTGCGATACCTGATGTTGTTACTACGACGATTGCTGCTACCCCACTTGTTGGTGGTTCATCTACATGGGTTAAACATGTCACAGCAGAAAAAGGTGTCCCTGGAACCGCTAAGACGGTAGCACAAAATTGTAGACAACGTTCACAACGAGAAGCAACAAGATAAAACACAGGGTTATACTCTCACTCTTTTTGGAATATGCAGAGCGGTCTGTTAAATTAGATCACAACCACTCTAAAGATCATTGGAAAAAGCCTCTTACTCAATCTCCTCTCTTACTCCACCCTTTGAAGCGTTTGTTACATGTTTAGCATAAAGCTTTAAAGAATTTGGAATACTTTGTCTTTCAGGTGAACGATTTTTTGGTTTGTAGTCACATGTTGTTTTTCTTTTTTTAAGGGTTCCAACATCAACATTAAGGTTTATTTTTCTATTTGGAATATCGATTTCAATTAAATCACCATCTTCCACAAGAGCAATTAGCCCCCCCTCTGCTGCTTCTGGACTAATATGACCTATACTTAATCCCGCTGTTCCACCACTAAATCTTCCATCCGTAATCAAAGCACATTCTTTTCCAAGTCCTTTTGATTTTATAAATGAGGTTGGATACAGCATTTCCTGCATACCAGGACCACCTTTTGGACCTTCATACCTGATAACAACAACATTACCCTTTTTAACTTCATTATTTAAGATTCTTTTAACAGCTTCTTCTTGGCTTTCACACACAATTGCTTTCCCTTTAAAAGTAAGAATTGATTTATCAACGCCAGCAGTTTTTACAACACAACCCTCTTCTGCAATATTCCCATAAAGCATAGCAAGTCCACCATCCATAGAGTAAGCATTTTCAATACTTCTAATGGCACCATCTTTTCTGTTAGTATCAAGTTTTTCATAATAGGTTTCCTGCGAGTACGCTTTCAGATTTTTTTTACCTGCTGCAGCAGATAAATAAAGCTTAGAATGTTTATTTTTACCTAAGATATCATATTCGTCAATCACACTTCCCATTTTTCTACCATAGACACTCTTGACGTTTTTATTTATCAATCCGCCTCTCATTAATTCACCCATAATTCCCATAATACCACCGGCATTATGAATTTCCTCTATATGGTAAGAAGATGATGGACTAACTTTACATAAATTGGGAACACGTTTTGAAATCTTATCAATATCCCCCATAGTAAATTTTGTTTTTGCTTCATTTGCAATGGCAAGAGTATGAAGAATAGTATTCGTAGAACCACCCATTGCAATATCTAAAGACAACGCATTTTCAAAATTCTTTTTAGTTACTACATTTCTTGGCAAAACCGACTCATCACCATCTTCATAATATTTTTTACAAATTTTAAGTATTGTTTTTGCTGTGTCCTTAAAAAGCTTTTTTCTATTTTTGTGGGTCGCCAATAAAGTCCCATTGGTTGGTAAAGCAAGACCGAGTGCCTCAATAAGACAATTCATTGAGTTGGCAGTAAACATACCACTACAAGAACCACAAGTAGGACAGGAATTACATGTTTGAATTTCTAATTCAGCTTCCGTGATCTTTTCATCACCAGAAGCAACCATATTGGTAATTAAATCGTATCGCTCTTTTCTGCCTTCAATTCTACCTGCCTCCATCGGACCACCACTAACTATGATTGCAGGAATATTTAATCGCATCATTGCCATAACCATCCCAGGTGTAATTTTATCACAACTTGATATACACACAAGAGCGTCGGCACGATGAGCATTCACCATATATTCAACAGAATCAGCTATTATCTCCCTTGAAGGTAGGGAATACAACATTCCACTATGCCCCATAGCAATTCCATCATCTATGGCAATGGTATTAAATTCTTTTGGTATTCCACCTGCCTTGTATATTGTATCACAAATTAATCTACCAACCTCATTCAAATGGGTATGACCCGGAACAAATTCAGTAAAAGAATTCGCAACGGCAATAATTGGTTTGTCTGGATTATATCCCTTATTTGTGGCAGCATACAATGCTCTAGCACCGGACATTTCTTTTTTTTTAAAAATCGCTGATTTATACTCTGGCATGTGTGATATCTAATATGAAACCGTCCGTAATGCAAAAATAAATAAAATACAATACAAAAAATAACTTGCATAATCTATTTGCATCTATTTTATCTGAAAAAACATACTTACAAGCGATAATCTTGGAAATCATTCTCATGTGAGACGACAACTGAGTAAACACGCATCAAGCAATGACTTCGGAAAGCAATAAATTGTTCGGTTGACAATTGTGCTATTTTACAAAATTTTGTAAAGTAGCGTAATCTTTAATATCATGGTTGCATGGCTGTTACTTATCAAAGACTGAAAGATGAGCTTGTTGTTCCATACATAAAGTATTGGATCGTTTTTATTGTACTGATTCTGGCTCTGATAATCAGAATTTATAGAGTTGAAAATATCAATGTCAATAATATAACACTCGATATTCCAAATGCTGAGTATGTTGGTAACGGTGTCGTTATAAACAACTTCTACCTTTTGACAAGCAAATCCCTTATAGAAAATTCTTGCTGGGGCAGGAGTCATTTCAAGCAAGGAAGTTTTTACGCAATAGACAGCAAATTTATGTATCCAATAGTTCCTGCTTACTCCAATGACAATATGGACATTATTGCTATGAGAATAAAAACAATAGGCTCCATGTTTGACAACTATGCTGTTTTTGATATGGAGGATGTAAAATACAATATGAATAGACGTGTTGTTTTGCCAAAACAAAGAAATCGTGTTAGCTCTTTTGACTTCAGACAAGCAAGAATTGTTGCCGATATCGAAAGGGAATTTTTAGTTGCATCACGAAGCGTTTTAAATGAACAATTTGCTGTTGGAATGCCGGTTTTTCACAGAAATTATGTACTTCAGGGTATAATCAAGGAGCGAGTCAATACTTTTAAAGAACTTAGTATGAGAGATAAAATGTTAAATTTTTTAGGGAATCAAAAAATTTTTTATGCAAGCAAAAGTAGAGACATAAAAAACTTTTTGATGTTGAATGATATCGAATTTTTCGAAACAGATACAAGTGCTAGTGTGTTAGACAATATCACAACAGATGTTACAAAATCAGTTTTAAACATCATCTGTGTAAACAATGGACTTAGAAAATAAGTTTGAAATTTTTACAACTGCTCCGAAAGAAAGAAAAATAGAGTTTTAGAACTGCAGTAGATTATTGTTATGTTTGGTATAACATCCATAAAATTCTACATATTCATCTAAACTTAAGGTTAAATCATCTAATGTATAAACAAAATTGTTATCATCTAAAAATTGCTTGAAATTTTCATTTATATACATAAAACATGCACCGTCGTCTTTCATACCATTTATATTTTCTGCTATACCAGCGTTCAAAATAAAAACACTATTTATATTTTTTATTTCATCAATTTTTGCCTGTATTCTTAACCATGAATTTCTTGCAATTACAATATTATTTGTTCCGTCCCTCATAAATACATTGTTGTGTCCAGCACTTCCACTGATAGATGCGAGTGTTTTGCAATTCTTGTACATTTTTACTTGCTCCAATACTGAATGTTCATCAGGACATATAATTTCAAACCCATTTTTTCTAAAAATATTCTCAATCTTTTTTTCACCAAACAAATGTTTTCCCGCTACAACACCATTCTCTTTTTGTCTTATTCTTGTTAGATAGATCTTATCATAATGATAGTCACTTTGAATATTTTCTGTGATCCTGTGAAAGCACTTTGAAAAATACTGATGGGTAAAATGAGGTTGTCTAATATGACAATTTGTGGGTTCCGGAATAATTACTTTTTTAAACTGTAACGCACATCCTTCTTTTACTTTTATAATCTGTTCGTTTGGGATACCAAACACATTAATTAAATCAAAATATTCCTCTGAACCTTTGAAGGAAGAACAGCAATTGAAAACAACTTTTTTATTTTTATATTTCTCATTCAACATGAAATATAAACGATTAAAAAATGATATTATATAATGACCGTGACCCCATGATTTAGTGCCTAAATATACAACTTCTTCATCAATGTATTCTAAACTTGCCTTTTTAAATTCATCATCAAAATTCTCCGTTTTTTTCAATAAACACTTACCACAACTTTCAATATCACTTAGAAGTATTGGTTCCCTATTTTCTGAAAATACTAAATAGGGAGAATACGAATTT
>JAIRSX010000136.1 GCA_031255235.1 Rickettsiales bacterium | reverse complement strand
AAAGTATTAGAAATAAGAAATTGGACTTGTTGAAACAGAAAAACAACAAAAAAACTATAAAAATATAGATTTATAATTTATATTTTATAGTTTGTTTATAAGTTTGTTAAATCGGAAAGAAGACGGAATAAATTAAAATTGCTTTTCATTTATCATTGTATATAATATATAGTATGGGAGAGGCTATCACAAAAGGTATAAATGCGTTTGCTGAAAATGAAGGTATTTTCAAGCAGAATGTGGCTGATGCTCAAGTTTTTAAAAATGATGCTATCGCAAATACAGATAAATTACTTGGCGGTGCCGGTGCTTTGGATAATATCGCTGGAACTTTAGGTGATGCTTTTAAAACACATATTGCCCCGGGGGATCTACCGGAAGGTTTGAAATCATTGGCAGCTATTGGTGACTCTAAAAATGGAATTTTAGCAACAAACGTGGTCCCTAATCCAATCATGATGCAACAAACTTTAACTGCAGGCTTCGGAATCAAACTAAATTAAAAGTTTGTTTTTATTAGATTCATTGATTTTATATCATATACCAGTCGCTTCATTGTTGTATACAATTTCACCGTTTAATTTTCTGCAACCACTTTCTTTACAAGAGTAGAAATAGTTTACATTAGTAGCAAATTCATTTGCGCAGGTATCTATTTTTTTAAAGACAATTTTTCTCTCAATACTATCGTTTTCATCCAGTTCGGCAATTTGTCTAATAAACCATTTATCATAATTAGTTGCTTTTGCAACATCGTCAACAGAACATCCATCTTTCAAAGCATCAATAATATCTAAAATTCTTGAAGGACTATTTTTTGTGAGTCTTGCCATAATCGGAATGTGTTTATAATATCTTGGTTGAAAACCTATTGAATCCAATGCCTTTTTAAAACTCTCCTTGAAGGTTCGTCCTATCGCCATAACTTCACCTATTGATTGCATTTGGATACCTAATAAAGGGTTGGCAATCCTAAATTTTTCAAAATTAAATTTTGGAATTTTTACAACCACATAGTCAATTGAAGGTTCAAAAGATGCCGGTAAAACACTTTGCATAAGTTTTATCTCATTGTAACCCTCACATTTTTTCTGTTCAATGTATTTTTCAATTTTCTCGTCCTTTTCCTTTCCTTGTAAAACATTTTTAAATTTCAAATAATCAAATTCCTTTGGAATAGAACACGCAATATCATTTTTAATTTCATCCAATGTATAACCAACTGCTAATTTCGCTGCAACTTTAGCAATAGGGAAACCAGTCGCTTTACTTACAAGAGCCGATGAACGACTAACCCTTGGATTCATTTCAATTACAACTAAATCACCATTCTGTGGATTAACTGCAAACTGAACATTACTACCACCAGTTTCAACACCAACCACTCTCAAAATTTCAATACTTGCATCTCGCATAAACTGATATTCTTTATCTGTTAAAGTCATAGCAGGAGCAATAGTTATAGAATCACCAGTATGTATTCCCATTGGATCAACATTTTCAATGGAACAAACTATAACAGCATTATCATTTTTGTCTCTAATGACTTCCATTTCGTATTCTTTCCATCCGGTTAAATCCTGATCTATTTCTAATTGGTGAATTGGACTTTGTTCTAAACCAGTTTCAATGATTTTAGTATATTCATCTATAGTAGTTGCCCTACCGCCACCTGTTCCACCAAGAGTAAGAGAAGGACGAATAATCAAAGGCAAAGAAAGTTCTCCATCATTCAGAATTTTCATCGCTTCATCTTTACCATTAGCAATAACACTTTTGGGACATTTCAAATATTTGTATTCTTTTTTGATGTCATCCCAAATTTTAATTTTCTCAATTAACTCCTTAAAAACTTTTCTATCCTCTGCTTTTGCTATTGCATCAGCATTTACACCAATTAATTCAATATTTAACTCTTTAAGAATCCCACTCTTATCTAAATCAAGAGCAAGATTTAAAGCAGTTTGCCCCCCCAATGTTGCCAGAATAGCATTTGGTCGTTCTTTTTTTAAAATCTCACTAACATATTCTATTGTGAGAGGTTCCAAATAGATTTTATTGGCAATGGATTCATCTGTCATGATGGTAGCAGGATTAGAATTAACCAAAATAACTTTATATCCTTCTTCCTTTAAAATTTTAGCCCCCTGTGTACCGGAATAGTCAAATTCACATGCTTGTCCAACAACGATTGGACCAGCACCAATTATTAAAATACTCTTTAGATCTGTTCTTTTAGTCATAAACTGATAGTTATATACAATTCCTATACCTAAAAACAAATATATTTTTGCAAAATATTAATAAGAAAATAGTATAGGTATAGTAGGGTTCGTAGCTCAGCTGGTAGAGCAGTTGACTCTTAATCAATTGGTCGGGGGTTCGAGTCCCCCCGGACCCACCATTTTTTAGATTACTGATAAAATTGACTAGAAAAACAAAATCTTATAGGTTTCAAAGGTATGTTTAAAAAAACAAAAAAGATATTATTGACATTCTGTTTGGTGTTTTTGTCATCTTGTGTTAAATTCATGGAAGATTCAAAGTTCATAATAACAGAACCATTTCCTCCAAAAGAAGATTCTTCAATTTCATTAGGACCACTTACAACATTTGTAAATGGTGATTTTTATACACAGAAAAACATTACAAAAATTTTTGGTGAGCCAATAAGTATTGAAAAAGATGAAAAAGGAGACACAATAACTCTCAACTATGAAGTTAAGTTCTACCAACCAGAATCTTCTACATTATTTTTATTGCTCCCAATTACTACTAATAATGATAATGATGTATATAAATATTCATTCTTTTTAAAAAGGGATAAGTTAAAATCTATATCTTATGAACATATAAAAAAAGAATACACAAAAATAGAAGAAAAAACTTATTATAGCGAAAAAAATCTGTTTAATGGGTTACCTTGCAGAGAAACATTGTTTGGTGATATACGTGGAAATTTTTCACATCTACCCTCAAATGAAGTGGTTAAGGTTAATAAAGATTGTGGATCGTTTAGACTTTTTGACATGGATATTCTACAGATTACATCTTCAAGTGGCAGAAAAGAAGAACCAAGATACACAAAAGTTGGTTTAACTAATATTATTGCTTATAATAAGAACATTCTTGATTTTAGAAAGGCTGCTTTTATGGATTTTTATAGAAAAAGTCTAAAAAAAGCAGATGAAGACAGGTGTATTGACCCTATTTTTAAAGAAGAAGACTTCAAAACAGAACAAGTTGATTGTAAAATTTTTACAAAAATTGGCAAGGATTATAAAGCTCCAAACAAGGGAAGCGACGAATACTTAATAATCGAAATCGCCTCCGCTATCTGTTTTCCTAAACAGCGAGAAATAATGTTTGAAGTGCGAAATTCAAGCAGATACCCTAAATCAATTGTTGATCTTGTTGACACTCTTGGAGAATTGAAAGAGTCTTTAAAAACTATAAAAATATCAAAATAATTTCTGTTATGAAAAATTTAATTGGGTTATCGAAAGTCGAATTGGGGCACGATCTTAAAGAGAATGGTATAGAGGAGTATAGAGCAAAACAAATATGGAATTGGATTTATTATCACGGTAAAACTGACTTTGATATTATGAACAATTTATCAAAGGAAATAAAAACAAAACTGAAAGAAATTTATATTTTACAAAGACCAAATATCTTAAAAAAACAGAAGAGTAAAGATGGAACTATAAAATGGTTGATAGGATTCGAAACAAGTATAGAAAATGAGAAGACATTCATTGACAATATAGAAATGGTATATATCCCTGCAGATGATAGAGGAACTTTATGTATATCTTCACAGGTTGGTTGTCCAATGGGCTGTAAATTTTGTAACACCGGACAAAAAGGGTTTAAGAGAAATTTAACTGCCGGTGAAATCGTATCACAATTACTAATTGCAAGGGACGAATTAAAAGAGTGGGACAACTTAAAAAATGCCATCGGTGAGGGTCGTCTTATATCAAATATAGTTCTAATGGGTATGGGAGAACCATTGTTGAACAGAATAAATGTTGAAAAGGCAGTAAATATAATAAATGATCCGGATGGAATTGCTTTCTCAAATCGTAGGATCACACTTTCAACTTGTGGAATTGTTCCAGAAATCAAATCATTAAATTTAAAAGTAAATCTTGCCTTATCTTTACATGCTTCAAATGATAGTGTAAGAAAACAAATCATGCCAATAGCAGAAAAATATACCATTGAAGAGACTTTAATTGCTTGTAAAAAATACAGTGAAAAAAATAGTGATCGACGAGTGACATTTGAATATATACTCATTGGAGGTTTAAATGACGATGAAAAATATGCTTACGAATTGATCGATCTAATCAAAAAATACAACATTCAGGCAAAATTTAATTTAATACCACTTAATGAGTGGAATGGTTGTTCTTTCAAAACATCAAAAAACGCAATAAAATTTGCAAAAATCCTTACCGATGCAAAGTTTCCATCACCAATCAGAAAAGCAATGGGGAACGACATTGATGCTGCATGTGGAATGCTTTTTGATAAAAAGTCTACTATTTGTTAAATTCAGCAATCAGAGTTTCTTTTAAATCTTTCTTAAACTGCAGATATGCTTTTTCATCTTTAAACCAAGCATCCCTATTGCTAAACTTATAATTTTTAAAAACTTCATTATCCAAAACGTTTTTAAAAAAACGATAAGCATTATCCTTGCTTTTATCTCCCACAAGTCTAATCCTGTTATTCCAATAGACTTTCAAATAATCCAAAGCCGCTAAAAAATCCTCGATATATGCATCTGTCCGCTCCTCTTTAGTAGTAAATTCAATTGGTCTTCCATATTTTATGAAAGGTAGCATATCTACAATAAAGTGATCCAAAGGCTCATAAATTGAAAAATAAAAGTTCAGTTTGCCATTCATTAAATCATTGTTAATAAGGCTTTTCTTTTCATTCAAAACATACTCAATTTTTCCATCTTTACTATATTCAACAGTATTACCAGTGACACCCCTCATGTTATGTAAATTATTATTCCTAACATTTAACAACACATTCACAATAAAAATCTGCTTATTCTTCTCAACATTTTCCCTGCTCAAGAGAATACACAAAACCATAACAACACCAATAAGTATAGATACAATTACTATTTTTCGTTTATTTTTCACTATCACTCCTTACAGCAATCAATCGCCTTTGACACAAAATTTTTCAATTTATCAAAAGTTGTTTTTGGATCCTTACTTGGTTGAATCAAACAAATATCCTCTTTGTCATTTTTAATATTCTCTGCTGTTTTCTCATCCGTCTTTTCAATAATTTCTTTAACGGCGGACTCATCAATTGAATTCAAGTTCAAACCCCAAAACAAAGTATATAAATCAAATGCCTT
>JAIRSX010000123.1 GCA_031255235.1 Rickettsiales bacterium | reverse complement strand
TTTTTGTTAAAAAATAGCGATATTTCCGGATAACTTTTTGTTGTATGTTTTCTACAAAGGTAGAACATTATCTGTCTCTGCAATGCAAACCTTCTACTAGTAGACAAAATATCTTCATTTGTAATATTAAAGTACTTGCAGACTTCATTTTGTATAGAAATAAAGTCCACCTCTTTCTTGTTTTGGGTAAAGATGCCGACTATAGAATTTAGAGTTATATCCTTTTTTAAAAAATGTTGTTCTATTGCTAATTTTTTAACAACCCCCTCAATATCCCTATTTGTATAATCAATTTTTGCTATATTCTCTAATACTTTATTGTCGCATTTTAAACCAAACAAGTTTGCTTTTTTCTGTGCAATCTTAAACCTCATGTCAAAATCTGGTTTTGCTATCTCAATTGAGACTCCGCCGGAAATTCTTGACCTTAGAGTTTCATCAAGCCCTTCAAGTTTAGTTGGTGATTTGTCGCAAGCAAGAATAACTCTTTTGTTATCACTCAATAAATTATTGAAAGTGTAAAAAAATTCCTTCTGTGTTCCTTCCTTACCAATCAAAAATTGTATATCGTCAATCACCAGTGTATCGATATTTCTAAACTTATCTTTAAAGTTATCCATCGTCTTGTTTTTCAAAGCATCAACGAATATTTGCATAAATTTCTCTACCGATAAATAGACTATATTTTCGTTTGGGTGTTTTTCCTTAAGTTTCCAAGAAATTGCTTGTATTAAATGTGTCTTTCCTAACCCAACATTACCATATACAAAGAAAGGATTTGTATCAAATTTCAAGGCATTACCATCAACGATTGATGTGGCAACCGAATAGGCAATTTCATTGGAGTTTCCAACAACAAAATTATCAAAAGTAAAACTTTTGTTTAATTCTGTTCCAAAAGAATATAAATTATTTGTTTGAGACATGCTAGTGATATTATCTTGATAATTGCTATTGACATTTCTTTCCTTTAAAGAAATTTGTACTTCGTTTATATTGAATTCTTTTAAAATTTGCTTAATACCTTTTTTTATATAGATGTACTTACCATTTATCTTCTTTTTTTTACCATCAAGATATTCCCTCTCTATATACTCTTTCAAAAATCTACTTTCAACCAAAAATTCAGCTTTGGAGTCCTTAATAGAAATACATGTAAGTTTTGATAGCCAATTTTTATAGATCGAATCTCCGAACTCATTTTTAAATGCTTCATATATTACTTGCAAATCTGTTTTAACTAATTCAAACACAACTTCTCATTTTTATTTAAACTTGTGCTAACTTTAGTCCCATTATCAAAATCTCCCAATTCACATCTTAATTTAAAAAAAGAGAAAAGAAACATGATTTTTTTTATTTTTCTTGAAAAAATGCTTGACAGCTTTCTAAACCATATTTTTTTTAAAGAATTCTATTTTGACATTAAAATTGCCGACAGTGGAATGCATACTTTTCTATTATGTATCGAAAAAATATAATGATGTAGCTGGATTTCAACAGTGAGGATTGCCCAAATAACAAAAAACAGGGGACGACCTTACGGTCGGAGCCCCACGATATAACAATCTTATTATAAATTGCTTCTAAAAATAGACACGTTACGCTCATTATACTCTAAATATTCATCAAAGTCAAATAATTTGTAATTTGTAAAGATGGGTGTTTTAAATGAAGTGTTATTAAGATAGGGGGTTGTTGTATGGCAGATAAAAAGAAAAAAATATTTGGATTCGATCTTGGAATTGCATCAATTGGGTGGGCTGTTGTTGAATTGAGTGGTGAAAACACCGATCCTGGAAAAGGTGCAGCGATTAAATCCTGGGAAATTGTTGGGACTGGTGTTCGCGTCTTTTCAGTTGCAGAAAATCCGAAGGATGGTTCATCTTTGGCTGCAAAACGTCGTTCAGCACGGTTGTCTCGTAGGTCGGTGCGACGAAAGAAATTGCGAATTTCTGAAATTCGGAAATTGTTAGCTGAGAATAATATGCCTGTGTTCCTTTTACCACAGAGTGGTGATATTGATGTTTGGGAGTTGCGAGCAAAACATTCCTTTGAAAGAAAGTTATCCGCAAATGAACTTGCAAGGGTTTTGGTTCATTTGGCAAAACATCGTGGTTTTAAATCTGTACGAAAAGTGGCTGAAGAGGCGGATTCTGAAGGTGGAAAAGTTTTGAAAGCGATTAGAGAGAATAAAGATTTATTGGAGAACGATAATAATAAAACTTTAGCACAAGTTATTTTTGAGCGATATAGTAAAAAGCGGAATAGAGGTAAAGTTCCAATAAAAGATAAAGATGGAAATCCTAAAAAAAATAGCAAGGGTGATGTTTTGACAGAAAATTATTATGGAAGTTCTATACCGCGTGATGAAATTGAACGAGAGGTTGATATGATATATAGCAAACAAAGCCAATACGGGTTATTTACGGAGGATTTATGCAAAAAATACAAAGAAATTGCTTTTCGTCAAAGAGGGATTGCACCAGTTGAAAAAATGGTTAACTTTTGTCTTTTTGAGGAGTCTGAAAAATGTGCCCCGAAAGAGTCTCCAACAGCGGAATTATTTGTAGCTTTAACCATAGTTAATAATACATGTATTTTTGATGAGAACGGCAAAAAAAGATTTTTAAGCAGAGAGGAGCGAAATAAGATAATTGAGTTATTAAAAGAAATAAAGGAGGTAAAATATTCTACTCTACGAAAACATATTTTTCCGAAAGAAACCGATGTGAAATTTTGTAATGTTAGTTATGTTGAAGATAAAGCTGGAAAAAAAACGAACCCTGAGAATAAGAGATTTTACTTGATGTGTGGTTGGCATAAGTTAAAAGGTGTCTTAGAGAATGTTGAGAACTATAGTATAGAGTTACTTGATAGGATAATGACTGTTATTGCTATGGAAAAAGATGATGACAGAATAGAAAAGGGTTTGGAAAAATTAGGTATATCAAGCGTTGATATAGAGAAGTTGCTTAAAATTACGACTGCTAAATTTATTAATTTATCTCTAAAAGCACTCTACAAAATAGTCCCTGAGATGAAAATGGGGTTAAGTTATGATAAAACGTGTGAGGTGGTTGGGTATGACTTTAGGAAAATTGGTGATCTGGGTGTTGCACCTTCAAAATTATTATCAGTTATACCACAAGAAAAACTTACTAAAAATCCTGTCGTAAATCGTACAGTAGCACAATTTCGTAAGGTTTATAATGCTATGGTCAGGGAGTTTGGTGAACCAGATCAAATAAATTTGGAAATTGGTAGAAAATTGAAAAAAACGTATGAAGAGCGAAGGGAAATAACTTTACAAAATCAAAAAAGTTACGAAAATAGGCAGAGGGCAGCTGTACGGATGATGGAACTGGGTCTAAATGTGAGTGATGATGATGATGTTCTTAAATATTTATTATATGAACAGCAAAATGGAAAATGTATTTATTCTGGTAAATCTTTAAAATTGGAGAATCTTTGTGACTATGATATTGATCATATATTACCCTATTCGAGATCATTAGATAATTCCTTCAAGAATAAAGTTTTGTGTTTGAGGGAGGAAAATCAAAGGAAATCTAATAAGACAGCGGCAGAGTATATGAAATCTAAAGATTCTGACAAGTGGCATGAATTTAAAGAGTGGGTAAATACAATGAATTTGGGTAGGAAGAAAAAAGATAATTTACTGAACGAGACTTTTAATGAGGAGAGTGAGTTAAAATTTAAAGAACGTAATGGTAGTGATAATGCATATGTTGCCAGGTTTGTAAGTCAGTATCTGAAACTTGGGATTGATTTTTCACAAAGTAGATTTGATATAAAGCAACGAATTCAGGTCAGGACAGGATTTTTGACTGACTATTTGCGGCATCAATGGGGTTTAGATAAGAGTAGAGATGAATCGGATAGGCATCATGCTCAGGATGCTATTATTATTGCTTGTGCTACTCAGGGGATGGTTGAATATTTATCGCGTTTATCTGCTTGTACCGAAGACAAGTGGGAGCTGGGACGTGCTAAGGGGGGAGCTTGGTATAAAGCATTAGAAACCAAGTTTGAAGAGCCTTGGGATGGTTTTAGAAGTAAAGTTTTGAATAAATTGGGTGGTATTTTTGTGTCCCGCCCACCAAGGAAAAATGCCACTGGTGAGGCACATAAAGAGACAATTTATAAAAAAGATGAAGGTAGCGGCTCTTTTGAGGTTAGAGGAGGAAAAACAAATAAAGGGGATATGTTTCGTATGGATATTTTTAAGAAGGGTGATAAATATGTTGTTGTTCCAATATATATATCAGATGTTGTTGACAGAAATAGGAGAGATATTTTTTATCCACAATCGCCAAAAAGAAAAGAGACTGCTGTAATAGATAGTTCGTACCAGTTTTTGATGACTTTACACAAAGACGATTATGTAAAGATCAAAACAAGGGATGGTGGTATTTTTGAAGGTTATCTTGTTAAAGTTAATGCATCACCAGCACAGACACAGTTTATAATAAGGAATCATGATAATTCTGCTGTTTTTTTAATAGATACAAAAAAATTTGGCAAAGGAGAATTAATAAAATATGAAAACAAGATTTATAAGGTGACTGGATTTAACAATGAAACTGGGAAGTTAATGGTTGAATGCGATAAAGAAA
>JAIRSX010000107.1 GCA_031255235.1 Rickettsiales bacterium | reverse complement strand
TATGTATGTATATAAAGGACGTTCTGAATGGACGTCTTTTATAGTTAAACGACTATGTTTTATCATATATATCCTCCTCTAGTATATAATTTTATAAAATTATATTCTAGTCAAGTACTATAACATAACAAGCGAATATGTAAGCAATATAATAAGCATAAAACATATAAAGGAAGAAAAGGAAGGAATATGTGTGTTGCTTGAAAAAGAAAGAAAAAGGGAAAAACAACTTTTTATTAGTCAATTCCAAAATAGACAATAAAATTTGATTTTAGGTTTTGGATAGGCTATATATACAGTATTAAAAAAGGAAAAAATAAATGAAGAAAAATATTTTATTTCTATCTATATTGGTTTTAGTTATTTCTGTAGTTTCAATGATACCAGCACTTGCGACTCAAGCTCAAGTTTCAGCTGAGGCAATTCAGGCGGCAGATTTGTCTCAGAGTGGTGGTTCAATGGGTACGGTTCTATGTAATATATTACAATTTGTTACGGGTCCGATCGGTAAGGGTGTTGCTTCATTGGCTATTATTGGTGTTGGTGTTGGTTTCTTCTCTGGTAAAGTTTCATGGTCTGCTTTGATTGCTGTTACATTAGCTCTTGCTACATTGTTTGGTTCGCCTGCAATTATTAGGGTTATTTCTGGTGATAAAACAGGTCAGTTTGCTTGTGGTAGAGGTATGGATGCACTTTCTTAGTATGTAGCTTAGTGTTTTCAACAATTGACACATAATAAGAATTTATTATGTGTTTTTTGTTGCCATATATTTTTGCTTTTTCTTAATAAGGTAAGTAGTATGAATTCGGTAAATTACTATTTTTTATATAGTAGTTCTCATTTTTAATAAAAAAGGAAGACCATGCCATTGTATGAATTAGTGTATATCGCTCGACAGGATTTACCTGTGAATGAAGTTGATAATTTGACTGAAAAGTTTGATAAAATCTTGAAACAGAGAAAAGGTAAGATTGCTTCGAGGGAATATTGGGGACTTAGGAAACTTGCCTATAAAATAAATAAGAATACGAGAGGACATTATGTTCTTTTGAATATAGATGCTCCATATTCGGCGGTTGCTGAAGTAGAGAGGGTTATAGGTTTTGAAGAGAATATTATCAGGAAAGGAATTTTCAAAGTTGATGAATTCTCAAAGAAAACAAAACTATTTGTTTCAGTTAATGCAAAAGGAAGATAGGAGAAATTTATGGATAATTTTAGTACAAATCAAGATAAGGGCGATTATATAAAGGTGTCGCTTACCAATGTTGGCGTTTCTATCAAAAAAAGAAATGCTGACCCACTGAAAAATGTTAAAGATTCGGATATCGACTATAAAAATATTAAATTGCTAAATGATTACATTAGCGAGAGAGGAAAAATTATTTCTGGTAGAATGTCAGGTGTTCCTTTAAAGAAGCAAAAGAGGATCGCAAAGGCGATTAAGAGAGCAAGGAACTTGGCATTGTTGTCATTTATTGAAAAAATAGAGGAGGAGCAAAATGAAAGTAATTCTAAAATCTAAAATAAAGAAACTTGGCGATATTGGAGATGTTGTTAGTGTCAAGGATGGTTATGCGAAAAATAAACTCATACCTGATGGTTTTGCTCTGTTTTATACAGATAAAAATTATGAATATTTTAAATCCAAGAAAGAGGAATTAGAAAAAGAGAATCAGGAAAAAAAAGAATCTGCTGAGTCTTTGAGGAGAGCGATAGACAATAGAGATTTGTTCTTGATAGAAAATGCTGGTGATGATGGAAAACTGTATGGTTCCATCAATGGGGCGAAAATTTCAAAGTATATTAACGGTCTTTTGAAGGGTGAGTATTTAAAAAAGAATAATATTTCCTTAAAAGAGAACATTAAAGAAATTGGAAGATATTTTATTGTTATTGAGACCCATCCAGAAGTTGTTTTTGAAAAAGAAATAATTATTGCAAGAAACAAAGAAGAGGCATCTAAGATTAGAAAAGGGCAAAAAGTTGTTGAGAAAGTAGAAGAAGAGAACAAGAAAAATGTTGTTGAAGTAAAGGAAAACGATGTTGTTGCTGATGTGCCAAAGGATGAGGAATCTGCAGAAAAACTTTAGTAAGATTTTATGATATCCTCCTTAGTTTTATGAAAAAGATAAGGGGGATGTTTTTTATCAAAAATATAGAGATTTGAATGAGTGAATAATTTTTATTGTATCAAAACAAGTTTTATAGTCATTTTATGAAGTTGGGGTTAGTTGTAGGTGGTGGGAATTTGCCCTTAAATATAATAAGGGAAAACAAAGATATAGATTTTTATATAGTCATGGTTAAGGGTTTTGCTAATGCAGACAACTATAAAATGTATAAGAATATATCAGTGTCTTTTGGGCAAATAGGAAAAGCACTTTCATTTTTTAAAAAGAACGATGTAAAGAATATTGTTTTTGCTGGTGCTGTCAAACAACCACACTACAGAAATATATTGCCGGATTGGACGGGCTTTTTTCTACTTCTAAAACTTCTAAAACTCAAATTTTTTGGAGACAATAATGTTTTGATGGAAGTTATAAAATATATGGAAAATAAAGGATTTAATATTTTGCCCGCTGATAAATTTTTAAAAAATAAGGTTGTGAAAGGGTTTATAGGCAATATAAAATTTAAAGACGATTACAGAATAGATGTGGAATTGGGGGTTAAAATTTTGAATACTTTATCAAGTTTTGATATAGGGCAATCCATTGTTATCCAAAATGGAAAAGTTATTGGATTGGAGTGTGTTGAAGGGACTGCAAATCTTATAAAAAGATGTAAAGATTTAAAATTTGCAAAGGGTAGGGGTGCTATTTTAGTTAAAATGAAAAAAGAAACACAAACGGACAAGGCGGATCTGCCAGTTATTGGTGTTGATACAATAAGACAACTAAAGGATAGTGAATTTTGTGGTGTTGTTATTGATACGAATGGAATCATTATCGATTTTGACAAAACTATCGAGGAAGCAAACAAAAACAATATCTTTGTGTTTGGGTATTAAATGTTGATTTTTGTTGGTTTAAATTTATTTAACCAAATACCAAGAAGGAGTTTGGTTAATAAAACACCGGAAAATAATGATGCAAAAATTCCTATTGCCAATACAAGTGCAAAACCTTTTACGGCACCAGTTCCGAAAATGTAAAGTATAAGTGATATTAAAATTGTGGTGATATTCGAGTCAAAAATAGTTATCCAAGCAAAATCGAAACCACTTTCAATTGATGAGTATACTTTTTGTGTTTTGCTATATTCTTCTTTTATTCTTTCAAAAATAAGAACGTTGGTGTCAACTGCCATACCGACAGCAAGTACAATACCGGCAATTCCCGGTAAAGTTAAAGTTGCATTAAACAGTGATAGAATTGCTAATGTAGTTGCTAAATTTATTAATAAAATAAAGTCTGTCAAAACACCAAAACCTTTGTATAAAAAGAGCATAAAAATCAAGACAAATATAAAACCTATAGCACAGGCATTTAATCCTTTCTTAATAGAATCTTCGCCTAATGATGGACCAACGACCCTTTCCTCAATAACTTCAAGTGGTGCAGGCAACGCACCAGCACGAAGCAACAAAGCAGTATTATTTGCTTCTTGTGTAGTGAAATTACCGGTTATTACACCACTTCCATTTAAAATTGCTGTATTAATTCTTGGGGCAGTAATAACTTCGTTATCCAACACTATTGCCAATAGTCTTCCTATATTTTTTCGTGTAATATCAGCAAATTTCTTTGCACCAATAGAATTGAATCTAAAAGAAACAGCCGGTTTTCCATCATTAAAGGTTGCATTCGAGTCATCTAAATATTCTCCATTCAGAATAACCTCCTTTTCCACAAAAACATTCTCAAGGTAGTCTGCCAATGGAAGTTTCATAATGTTGTTCGGAATATTATCATCCGTATAGGTATTGTTAGAAACAAAGTGAAAAGTCATTTTGGCAGTTTTACCAAGTACATTTTTTAATTCCTCTGGACTGTCCAAACCGGGAACTTGAACCAAGATTCTATCTTGCCCTTGGGTTTGAATTATCGGTTCTTTTGTGCCAACCTCGTCAATTCTTTTTCTAACTATCTCAATAGATTGTTGTAAAAGCCTAAATTTTACGTTATTCAATGAAGCGGATTCGTATATTATGATTGTATCGTCTTTATTCTGCTGGACAGAAAGATTTTCATTTATGCCTTTAAGGATATTCCTAACGCTCTTTAGATCAGTAATATTCCCCAATGAAATATAATTTATTTTATTATCATCCTCAATTTGTAACTTTAATCTTGGCACAATATGTATTTTGTTCTTTCTAAACTCTCTTCTCAGATCGACAATTGTTGTTTGTAGTTGTTCTTTTATATATTCATTGTAATCAATTCTAAGCAATATTTGAGAACCGCCCCTTAAATCCAGACCTAAACGAACTCTGTTTGATGAGAACCAACCAAGATCATAAAAATTGCCAACACTGATTAGTATTAAGATGACACTAGCAACTAATAAGGTAAATAGTCTCGTTCTTGTATAATTCATAACCATAATAACCATATTATGTATATCAATTATTGTCAAAATTTTGACTTTTTGTTGAGATGCAAATACCATTCGAAATTATGTCAAAAGTTTTTGTAAGTGGTGTTTATGATTTGTTACATTCTGGTCATATTGCATTTTTTGAGGAATGCAGTAAATATGGAGATTTATATGTTGGGGTAGGGAGTGATGATGCTTGTAAACTTTATAAAAGAGAACCAATTCACAATGAAGAAGTCAGATTATATATGGTACAATCGATTAAATTCGTTAAGGATGCTTTGATTTTACAAAGTACCGAACCGATTATGAATTTTGAATATTATTTTAGGGAACATTGGAAACCGGATATTCTTATTGTAAATGAAGACAGTTTTAATAAGGAACAGAAGCAGGCACTGTGCGATGAATTAGGGATCCAGTTCAAAGTTTTAAAAAGAATGCCGCATGGTACTTTACCAAATATATCTACGACTTCAATAATTGAGAAGATAAAAGCACTACAAAATTAATGGATATTTGTCCGTTAGTTGTTTAACTTCATTCTTGATATCTTTGATGAAGGTATCATTTTCACCGATATCTGCTAGTTTTTTATCTTTTAAGTAAATTACCATGTCTTTTATAGTTTTTGCTATGATTTTCATGTCTTTTTCTACAAAGCCTCTTGTAGTAATTGCTGGTGTTCCTATTCTAACACCAGAAGTTTTTGTTTTGGGTTGCGGATCATTGGGAATGGCATTTTTATTTAAAGTAATGTTAACTTTTTCAAGTCCATTAGACAATTTTGAGCCCGTCATGTCAAAAGGTGTCAAATCAACCAACATCAAATGATTATCTGTTCCACCACTTACAATATTGAAACCTAATTCAAGTAGCTCATTGGCAAGTATATTAGCATTTTTTACGACTTGTTGCATATAAATTTTGTATTCATTTTGTAATGCTTCATGAAAGCACACTGCTTTACCTGCTATAACGTGTTCTAATGGTCCACCTTGACATCCAGGGAAAACAGATTTATCTATTTTTTCTGCTATATTTTCTTTGTTTGTCATTATAATAGCACCTCTTGGTCCTCTTAGGGTTTTGTGAGTTGTAGAGGTTACAACATCAGCACAAATAAAAGGGTCTGGGTGCAGTCCAGTAGCAACAAGACCGGCAATATGAGCTATGTCTGTCATTACGTAAATTTCATGCTTTGTTTCTTTTTTGTATGTGCTAACAATGGTATTAATTTTTTCAAATTCTATTATTCTTGAATAGGCACTTGCTCCGACAATTAATAATTTGGGGTTGTATTTATGGAGCAATGTTTTTAATTCATCGTAATTTAAATAACCATCGTTAGTGAGCCCATATTGAATGGAATTAAACCATTTGCCACTAATGGTTGGTTTTGCTCCATGTGTTAAGTGTCCTCCGGCATCAAGGGACATGCCAAGTATGGTGTCTCCTGTTTCACATAGGGCGAACAAAACTGCTAAATTTGCACTTGCTCCCGAATGTGGTTGTACGTTGACATATTTACAATTAAACAATTTACAACAATTATCAATTGCTAATTGTTCTATTTTGTCAACCACATCGCATCCATTATAATATCTGTGTCCACAATATCCTTCCGCATACTTGTTAGTTAAAATTGATCCAACCGCCTTCAGTACATTTTGTGAAACAATGTTTTCACTTGCTATTAACTCAATATTATCTTGTTGACGTTGTTTTTCTTTATCGATTAGAGCAAAAATTTCTTTCATAATATAGGCATTCTAGTTCAAAAAAAATGAAATTCAAAATTGTCTCATGGAGAATGATATGCAAAGAAAGAAGCACAGAAATCAATAGGATTAAATTGTTTTTTCTTGTTATATATACTATAATCTTACCAAAATAGACAGGATGATAAGAGTAGATGAAATAGAATCAATGGTGGAAAAACAGAAGGATAGAATTTTGTTGGTGTCTGGTAGTTATGAAAAAGATGATGGATGTGTTTATGGGGCAGTTTTTCAGGAGAATAATACAAATGAGTTATTTGCTTCCTTATCTTTTGTAAAAAATGGCGATAAGAAAAAGAAGGAAGCAGAATACAAATTTAAAAGAAACGATGCTTTTGAAGTGGTAGATAATAAAATCATAATGAATGTTCCGAATGGTACATTTTTTGAAGTTGATGGCGAGACTAAAATGGCAAAAGTTATAAGTGGTAAAGATACAAAAGAATTTCCAATAAATATAGAAGGAAAACACATCATATTAGACGATGAATTGTTTAAAGATACAGGAATTGTTCTAAATGTCCTACTGAATTTTCTTTTAAAACAATTTACAAAAGAAAAAGAAAATGTTGTATTGAAGAATGATAGCTATTTGATATAATACACATCCTCAACTTCATCTTCCCAGTCTGGATTTGGTACTAACAAAACTCCTTCCTTCTTACTTAAGGTTGTAAAGATCAGGTTTTTTTCCTCTACAGAACAGTTATATAAAATTTTGATATCACTTAATTTATTTTTGAAATCAATAACGCACAAAATGTGTGTGAAACCATATTTTTTCTCACTGCCGACAAAACAGTCCATTTGATCCTGTTCATCCCAATCATTTTTAAAATAGCCAAAATCAACTGGATTTATTAATTGCAAAGAACCATTGAATTCACCCTTTTTGCTATCAATAATCAAATCACTATTTCTAATCAAAACTTTTAGATAGTTCCAAAAATTACTTTTGTATTCACTTTGATTTTTTACATAATATAGATAGTACGATCTTTTGTTATTTATTTCGGTAGAATCAATATCGGCATCAATTAAAGTATAATTCAATTTTTCTGGAATTTTTCTACTTGGAATATTTTCAGGAAAGGCGCATATGAAAAGTTTATCAAAATTTAATTTTGTGAAACAGTATTCTTCCACCTTCTTAACAACTTTTGTCATAATTCCTTTGCCGCCCATATCCTTCGATAACCAATAAGCAATTTCTGCTCCTTTTGTTATGGTATTTTTATAAGTGATAATGGCGATTACTCCGATTAAATTATTTTCATAATAAATCCCCAAATCGCAACCTTTATTTTTTTCGTTTTTCCAATAAGAATTCTCTATAAATTTCTTTGATTTTTCCAATGAAAGCTCAGTAGCCCATTCGAACCAATTTATCAAGACACCTATATTTCTTGTGGTTAAATTAAAAAAGGATTCAGCATCGCTTTCATCCAATTGTTCCAAGTATATCTTGCTGTCAACAACAACCTTTCTACCAATTAACATATATACGTTACTACGCGATAACACGTTAAAATAAATTATACTAAAAATCAAAAATAAATCGAAAGTATTATCTATTTTTTTGTCCGGCTTTATTATTATAAATTTGTTTTTATTAAGATAGACAATATTCTAAAGAAATATGTTAGTTTCAGATAAATTGAGTTCCGTTGAACTCCCAAAAGGAGGAGTTTTTGATGTTTTATCAAAAGCAAGTATGTTAGAAAAATCAATAGGTAAAGATAAAGTTATAAAATCAATTATCGGTAGTTTGTTTGATGAAAATGAAGAATTTTTTGTCTTGCCTTCTGTCAATTCTGCCTTTAGAAATCTGCCAGATATCGATATTTTTAATTATACTGGTAGTATAACTGGAAGTGATGATTTTAAAAACTCGGTTAAAAAAAATCTTTTGATTGACAATTTGCCAAATGTTGAAGTTAGTGCTTCTGTGGGTGGTTCTGGTGCCATTTCAAATGTGTTTAGAGCATACTTAGGAGAAGGACAAACTGCTTTGTTGCCAAATTACAGATGGGAAAGTTATGAGACTATGGTAAGGGCAAATAATTCAAAAATTGAAACATATAATTTGTTTGATGGGGATGCTTTTAATATGGATGATTTTTCTGCAAAACTTTTGAATATTGTCAAAAGAGACAAGAAAGTTGTTGTTGTTATAAATGATCCTTGTCATAATCCTACAGGTTATTCCTTATCTATTGATGAATGGAAAAATGTTGTTGAGATTTTAAAACAAGCAGGTCAATATGGGGATATAATATTGGTTAATGATATTGCTTATATTGATTATGATTTTAGGGGTTATAAAGAATCAAGACAGCATTTTCAGTTATTTGCTGATTTGCCTCAAAACGTTTTGACTATTATCGCCTTCAGTATTTCAAAATCTCTTACAAGTTATGGTTTAAGAGTCGGTGCATCTGTTGCCATATCGTCAAATGCTGATGTTATTACCGAATATAATAATAGTATCAATGTTTTATGCAGAACAACTTGGTCTAATATTTCAAGGGGTGGAATTGAATTATTTATTAAAATAAATAAAGAGCAATCTTTGTTTGATGCTGTGAATAAAGAGAGAAATGATGCCATAAATCTTTTAAAGCAGAGAACGGAAGTATTTACATCAAAAGCAAAACAGATTGGGTTGAGATATTTACCTTTTAGGAGTGGATTTTTCTTTACTATTCCGGTTGACAATTCTATTAAAGGTAGTGTTATTGATGATTTGGAAAAACAAAATGCTTTTGTTGTTCCTGTTGATAATGGTTTAAGAATAGCAATTTGTAGTCTTCCAATAGAAAAATCTGCCAAATTGCCAGAATTACTTAAAAAAAGTATTGATAAATATGTTTGATGCTACCACAGAGTATATAAAAACCACTTTAAATAGCATATTATCAACAATTACGGCTACAAAAGATGTGATTGTTACTATAGGTAGTGCAATTTCCACTTTGGGGCAAATTCTTGGTTTTATTGGTTTTAGGGTTTTTGTTTTGCTATGTTTAACAACTTTTTCTGTCTGGATATTGAATATTTGTTCTCCAACGAGTAGAAGAATAAATTATTTCTTATCAGTTGTATTGGTTAGTTGGATTTCAATCAATTCCAAAATGCCGTTACAGTTAGTAACTTTTAAATATCTTGCTTTAATACTTTCACCTTTAGTTGTTACTACTTTAATAAGATTTTTATATCGTGTTTTTATAATTATCAAGAGACAGGTAGATAAAAAAATGAGTGAATTAGTAGCGAAAACTGATTTTAATATTGTTCCTCCTCATCTTAAATTACCAGAAATTTTATCACCAACAATTTTATTTACTACTTTACCAACAAAAGACGAATTTGATAAAATTGAGGCAAAAATTTTTGAGAAAGAGAAGATTGCCCTTGTAGACAATGATGGAAAGATTATTTTTAATAATGAAAACAAAATATCGCAATTTAAAAGGGCGAGTGAAGACAAAGAGACAAATATCATGCTTTTTTATTCATCAAGTTATGGTGCGGATTCTTTAGTAAAAGCTTTGGAAAAAATACCAAAGATCAAACAGATTAAAAATATAGTTGGTAATGGTGATAATTGTTTTATTTTGAATTTTTTGCAAAACAGATGGGGGTGGCAAGTGATTTATGCTAATAATTATCGGGAAGGAATAGACTTAGACAAGAAAGAATTTGAGCTCAAATTGATAAATAATCACACAATAAAGACGAAGGTAATCAAAAGAAAAATAATTGCAAGTGATATAGGTGTATTCTCTGTTTCTCCCATATCTATAAAAAATAGATTTTTATTTTTGGGAGGTACTGTTGAAAATGAAATTATTTTTTACAGATATTTATGGCAAATACTAAATTTTATTAGTCAAAACGAACAGTATCCATCGGCAATTATTTTAAGTGCAATAAATGTTAAAACTGATATGGCAAATCTTGTAGAAAATTTCAACACTACATTGATGCAGAAAAATATAAATTTCCCTATTTTTATAACTAATCGCGGAATGGTTATAAGTAATAAGAATGCTTTGATAGAGTTAAGAGATAATGATTATATCTTAAAGCAATAAATTTCCTTATTTATGGTCTGTTTTGGCGAATTGGAATGTCTTATTCGTGAAAATACTAAAATTTGTTTTTATATATTTTTTTGCCTATAAATCATGGCATGTTTAAGAGAATATTTCTTTTTATTTTTCTTTGCACTCTTGTTTTTGCAAACGAACAGAATCCTTATTTGGTTGAAAATATTGAAGTAAGGTATACTGAGGAAAATGCTACAAAAGCAAGAGAAGTTGCCATAGAACAGGCGGAATATACTGCCATTAGACGTGTTATGAGAAATTTATCGATAAACGAGACAAATGTAGCCTTGATAAGTAAAAATGACATTTCTACTACTATCAAATCCATGAAAATAAGGGATGAAAGAATTACTTTCAATTCTTATAAGGCGATAATAGATATTGAGTTTAATCAGGAATATCTACTTTTTTTGTTTAACAAATACAAGATAACGAGGTATACACCCACATTAAATTCTTATTTAATAATTTCACATTTTGTAGTTGACAAAAAGGATTATTTATTTGAACCTCAAAATGGATCGTTAGGATTTTTAAAAAAATATAGTAAAGGAGCAAATAATATATTTTTCATAAAAAATGATTTTTTAACGAAAAAAAATTTGGAAAAAATAAGTAAAACATCCATCAATTTTTATAAATATGAGGAATTAGCAAATTATTACAACGTAAATAATTTAGTTTTTGTTTTTACAACAAAAAGAGGTAATCAATTTGTTAATGATGTCGTTATTACAAACAAAAATAGGACCGAAACTCTCAATCAAAATGATTATACTGATGAAAGTCTTGAGTTTATATCATCGAATGTAATAGGTTATATAAGATCTCTAAATACAGAAAAGGTTGATAATGCACTTACATCTGGTGAGTATGAGGGTGAAGACTCTGATATTATAAGACTTTTTATTCGAATGTCGTCTCTGAAAGAATTTATTGAAATAGACAAGATTTTGTCTTATATAGGCACTATTTCTTCAAAGGAATTAAAATCCATAGACAAGAAAGCAGCAATGTATTATATTAAACCTGTGAATGGTGATGTTGACTCTTTTTTGCAGTCGTTGAGAAATAACAATTTCGTAATTAGTCAAAGGAGCGATGGTGTCCATGTTTATTTACAATAAATTTAAAGACAAAAATATCTTAAATTATTTATTATTATTAATAAGTATTTATGTGTTGTATTTGGTTAAAAATATATTGACCCCTTTTGCTTTGGGGGTTGTTTTTGCCTATTCTTTTAAGAATATAGTTGCTGAATTTGAAAAGAAATATCCTAATAGAGTTGTTCTTTCTGTTTTCATTACTATAATAACTTGGTCTATTATAATTATTACTTTTATAAAGTTAGCACCATTTATAGGAAGACAAACAATAGAATTGGGAAAAGATATAATATCTTTCATAGACAAGAATGACTCTGTTATAAACGAAAAAATAAATTATCACCTATCCTATTTTAATATAAAAATAGACATAAAAGACAATATTAATTCTGTTTTGGGTGGTGTTGATAAGTTTATAATCAATAATATATCAAATCTTTTTTCCACGTCATTAGCGATTTTAAACTTCTTATATATTTTTATTGTTGCTCCAATAACAATGTATTACATCTTGAAAGATTGGAATAAAATTATTTCTTTTTTCAAAAAATATATCCCTTATTGTTCAAGTAAAAAATCGCAATTTTTGTTTTTAAGTATTGATAGCGTGTTGTCTGCTTGTATCAAGGAACAATTAAAAGTGTGTTTTATTTTAGGTTTGTTTTATAGTATAGCACTTGCTATAACCGGACTTAAATATAGTTTTTTAATAGGGATGTTTAGTGGCCTTGCAACATTTTTGCCTTACATTGGAATAATAACGGGTATGATAATTGGAATTATTATGACCATGTATCAATGGGGTTTTGATGGTTTTTATATTATTCTAGTTTTTTCAATTTTTATGGGTGGTCTCTTATTGGAAATGAATTATCTTTTGCCGAAATTCGTTGGAAGAAAAATAGAGTTACATCCATTATTGGTTATTTTTTCTATGGTTGCCTGTGGTAGTTTGTGGGGTTTTTATGGTCTTTTGCTTTCTCTGCCAATAGCGGGTGTTATTAGTGTGTTAGTTAGATTTTATTTTAAGAAAAAATAAGTATTGTTTTTTACTTATTTTGATGTATCATATAACTATGAGGGACGATATTTGGGCGATTGCGATCTTTATTATTTCAATATTCCTAAAAAACCATTTTGGATTAACGACAAAAATGTGGTTCATGTGCGTCTTGTGTATGTGCTTTATAGCTTTTAACAAATAATTTGGTACTTGACTAGAGATGTTAACCTTGACTAGATAATTTACTTTTTTCTATATTAGACCTGGTGCGTAAAAATCCTTCCTTATCTACTTTCATAATTCATAGTTATAAATCCCTGCTATAAGATTAAACCTTAATCCAAATCTTCTTCTTCTACATCTATACTTAT
>JAIRSX010000084.1 GCA_031255235.1 Rickettsiales bacterium | reverse complement strand
GGGTTAGTTTCTTGGTTCATAAATACAAATTTAAAGGGTTATTCTTTTTTTGTTCTTTTCTTATTTTGTCAAAATCTTTCTGTAGTTTATTTTCCATAAACCTATACTGTATCAATTCGTTTGTTTTTTTTACTGCATCTTCTACAGATAATGTTTTTAACAAATTTTCACCACCGTTTTCAACGACATAGTCTGTTTGGACTCTACGGACTGCATCTCTGTAAATATTATCGAATTGTCCTCTACTAAGGCTGTTTTTATACGAATCTATGTCTTGATAAGCCTTTTGATTGTTAAAACCTTCGTTTATTATATCATTTACTTTTTGTGGTGTTCGTGTATTGAAAATATAATCTAATTTAATTTTATCATATTCATCTCTTTTTCCCTCACCATCTTTACCTTGCATATACGTATCATCAAAGATACTGTTCAATGCTTCCTTTTGGATATTATTCAGACTAACTTTGCCATAGACTAAATCACCAATTATATTTCCTTTATAGGAATATTCTTTCGAATCTCGTACATCATATGCAATGTTCATAAATTGCATCAAATCACCCGTTAGGTCTTTGAACTCACTTTTAGTTATTTTTTCATCCTGTCGTGCTTTAATTATCTCTTTTTGTAGTTCATCTGCCCTTTTAAAATCAAATGGAATATCTCCATCACCTTTTCCTATTTTGAACAATTCTATTTTTTTATCATTTAGGTCATTAAAAATACTTTCCTTCTCCTGTTTTTCCTTTTCTTTTTGTTCTTTTTTCTTTGCTTTATCAATACCAATTGCTGCATCTATTAAAAACTGTTTTTTTTCCTGTGGTAAGTTTTTGTTTAACTCTAAGTAATTAAAAACATCTTGCTTTGACATTTCACCATCATATATCTTGTTAAGAGAGTTAATGTATTCTGTATCACCTGCTATTTTTTCCTTCCCTTGTTGCCACTCGTAATAGGTTGTTTCTCTCTTTGCTGCGAAGTCCCTCAAAAACTTATATTTTTCTGCTCCAAATATTTTTTTGTTTTTTTCAATAAATACAGATGCTTCTTTCGGGTTGTTTTCAATAAACCCACTCGCAAAACTAATCATTAGGTTTTGATTTAGATTTTGCTTCTCTAGATTACGCTCATTTTCTGAAAATAGCTCATTTAAATTTGAATCAATATAATCAGTAAAAATAGTTTCTATATTATAAAAACCTGCCTTGTCTCCTTCTGTTCCAAATAAAAATGCTTGGTCCTGCAGTTGTTGCTTTTGATTGTTGTAATTGATTAATAGATTTTTTCGCTCCGTCTGTATTGCCCATAATGTCTGCTCCGCTTTAAATTTTTCTTTTTCTATTAAAATCTGATCATTCAATGTCTGCTTCTGGGTCCATCCAGTTTTTGTTCGCAATTCATCCATATTGGATGTGTAAACTCTTTCTGCTTGCTGGTAGTATTGTTCTGTGTTTGGATTGTCTTTATTGGCTAACCTTACCTTTTCCAATTCCTGTTGCATTTTCACTTGCTGTGATATGCTGTCCTGCTCCAACTTTAATCTTTGGTCTCTTGATACTACATCAAGTATCATGTTGCTAATATCTTGGACACCATTTTTTACAACGGCACCCACTGGATTCGGGTTGTTATTAATAACATGCTGCGGAGCAAAATATTTTTCACTCTGTCTTTGATACTCATTCATAGTATATCTCCTTTATTATAAACTAATTTGTCCATTATAACCAGCACCGCCATTTGCAACAGATGGTCCTGCATTTAATTTGTAGGTCGTACCTGAAGGGGTACCATTTACAGATGGTTTATCAGAAAATTTATCGTATATTCCCATTCCCATTTGAATAGCGCCTTTTGTTGCATCCATTATACCACCAACCATATTAGCTTTTAATTGATCTTGTATTTGGTTTAGAGTAGATTTGGTATTTCTATACTCCTGTTCCAAATTAGCTTTGTAAAAATCACTTGAATTGGTTAGGTCTTTTTTTACAAGTTCATTAGTTTGATTTATGTCATCAGCATTATCTCCCCATCCGTTTCTTACCATAGTAGTGATTTGAGTTCCCATGAATTTATTTCCATATTGAACTATTTTAGCTAGGTCCGCTTCGTTTTGTTTTAAAAGCATTTCTACTCTAGATTTGAAATTTTCTAGAACATCGCCTGAATTATTACTAGATCCTATAATATTTCCTATTGAATTTGATAAAGATCCAATACCTTCCATTACATATTTTAGATCAGTCATGTTCCTCCTTTTTTTATCTATAAAAATGGTTTTGTTCCGTTAGTGATTCCCTTTTTTAAATTCTTTTATTCTTTCGTAGTAACTATTTTCATCCTCATAGTCACTCAACTTAGTGTAGTCTAATAATACTTTCTCTTTATCTTTCTCTATCTCGTTTTCTATTGCTTTAATTTCATCCTTAGACAAATATGTAATTGTTTGCCACAGAGATACTTCTGGATTGATCTTTTTATAATACTTACATATTTGTTCCCTTGGCATTTTTTTTATATCTGCTAATTGTTTTATGGTTAAGCAACATTCCTTCAAGGGTGAATGGTTATCGGGGGTATTTTCTACCCCTAAACCTTTTTTATTGTAAATAATATCTGTATATCCCATATCATTTATATATTTTCTTTCTTTCCGGTATAAATAACTCCACATAGTCAATTACACTATCTAACAACACAATGGTTGCTGTGGTGTATAGTGTAACGTCTCTTGATAACCAGATATACACTATACCTATTATTGCTGGTGCAAGGTATGACAATGTCTTTCTTACCTTTTCCAAAATATCATATAAATTACTTCCCATAACTAATTTTCCTCCTTTTTATCTTTTACTTTTTCCTTATCTTTCTTGATTTCTGATTGTGTATCATTAAGCTCTTTGACCAGCAACTTCTTAATCTCGCTTATTTCGTCTTGGAATTGTTTTGCTTGGTTATCTAACTTTATTTGATACTCCTCGTGAATTTTTTCAATATCCTCTTTTGAGATTGTTTTTTTATTATTTTTTACTTCAACCTTTTCGGTAAGCTTTTTCTTTTCTGCTACCTCTATATCATTTATCAAATCGTTTTTACTTACATCTTTATATCCAGCACGAACATTTATTCCGTTTTTGATTATGTAGCATTGTAGCTCAAAATCATTCAGATTTTTTATATCTTTGTCTATTACAAAAATATTACTACTCTTTTCTAAACTCAAAACATTGAAATGTGAAAACAACAACTTATTGGTTATACCCAAATCCTCTTTTAGGTAATTTAAGAATCTCTGTTTTATTATTACATCGCTATAAAACCTATAGTTTTCTATTTCAATTATCTTTTTTGTTAGAAATTGTCGCTCATCTGCATCATCAGTAACCTTTACTCTTTTTTCTAATTGTAAAAGTTCTTTCTCTTTATCAAAAGAATAGTCATCCAAAAATATTTCTGCGGTGACTTTTTTTTCATCCATTAATTTTGTCTCTTTATTTTGGTAGACTAATAATACTTCTGCGTTATATAAACTCAAAACTTCCTTTTTTTTTATTAATTATAATTTTTTCTATTGGCACTATTTACCAAATGGTCTAGTTGCCTTTTTAAATCTGCCCTTTGATTTGGATCTTTGGTATGCACCAACTGACTAGTCAACTTTCTAGCTTCAAGAGTTGCCTCCTGCATAGTTAAATTGTTGCCATTTGCAGTAGTTACCACATTCTTGTTATTGAATTCTAAATTTTTGTAGGTACTACCTACAAAATCAATCAATATTTCTTGGGTTTTATTTGGCAAAGAATTGAAATCAACATCCGGCAAGAAGTTTTTGACATACTCATAGGTCTTGCCCAGTACAAATTCTTTTTTATCTTTATATTTTTCTGTCAGTTTTTGACCAACTAAACTTCTGTCAAAATGTTGCTTTTTAGCATTTTCATGAAATACTTTGGCTTCTCTTTCAAATGATTGAAATAGAGCATGCATCTGTTTTTTTGTGATGCCGTTTTCCTGTGCCGTTTTAAGGATATTTGCCTCTATATCACTATACTCATTAAACCCATAATCATTTATGTCGCTGATACCAGAGGTTCTTTTGTAATACTCCTTCAACACATCATCTGGAGCATTATTAAAATCAGGAACAGCGTTTCTATACGCTTCCTGCTTCGCTTCATCTTTTACTTTGGTAATATAATTTTGTGTTTCCTTGTAAGATTTAACAAGATCATTTATACTTTTGAATTTAGATGAAATGCTTTCATCATTAACACCTAAATCTTTTAGAGACAAATTTGAATAATCAACTTTACCATCATTCTTAGGAATGTTTTCCTGTGTATCTGTAATTTCTACTACTTCCGCTTCACTCATTTTTTTTACATTATATTATTTCTATTGAGATTATATCATAATGATTTGGAGAAAATTTGAAAGTTAAGCATTAAAAAAAGATATAAATATTAACTTGTTGACACACTCCCATTGTTCCACAAAACTGTCATTACATATTATTGAACTGTATGAGTATGACTATTGCCACCATATGCAGAGAATGACATAATACCCGTTGAGCCGTTTCCAGGGTTGGTTATAGTCCAATTAGAAGCATTTCCAACACCGTCATTATAATCAACTGATATTTTACCGAAACCTCCCTGCGTTGAAAACATTTCATACACACCCCTATTGCCATTTATTGAAGCACTCAAAAAACCTGCCCAGGAAGCAGAGCCATTCCATCCTGTTGCCGTTATTATGACAAACATAGGATGCTCGTTTAATTGTCCAGAAGTTCCTGTCCAACCAAATTGTGCTCCTGTTACTGTTAGAGTTCCGTTACCCAGTGATATTTTAGTACCAACAGCTAGGTTGGCTGAGGAGGTCGTTTTTGCAGTATTAAAACCGGAAGATGTTCCCGTTGTGTTTTGATTACCAGCCTGATTAACTCCTGGTAGGTTTATATTAGCTGTTCCATCAAAAGAGACACCACCGATGGTTCTGGCGGTCTGTAATTTAGTAGCTGTAGCAGAGTTACCGCTACAACTTGCTGATTGTCCAGATGTGTTACCTGTTCCTCCACTTGCTTGTGATAATATTCCAGTTGCACCTACTGTTATGTTTCCCCCTGTATCTGTCGCTGATGATGTAGAAGCAAGGTTAATCTGTATCGTTCTGTTTAGTGTATTTTGTTTAGTAGCAAGAGCTGTTGCCAGTTCTTCTTCATCAACAAAATCAAGATTATCAGAAAAATAAGTCCATTCTGTTGCTCCTGCTATCCATTGGTATGTCCCATTATTGTCTTTGCTCACATCGTCATTTATAACACGACATAGATAATTTGTTATATCTGGACTCGGCGGTGTTATTGCTTCTAAATCTGCGAGCGTTTGGACAGCTGGTAACCATATTTGCTTTGAGAGCTCCGCTGCAGCTATTTGTTCGTCTGTATAGGTGTTAGCAGAAGATAGAGTAATATCGTCTCCACTTTCCCTCGCTGTAACTTCATCATCAATG
>JAIRSX010000081.1 GCA_031255235.1 Rickettsiales bacterium | reverse complement strand
GGTTATTGTTTTTAACAAAACAATAACCACTACATATTGTAAAGTAAAAAAATATTTACGCACCAGGTCTATTGTCTTTGCCAATAATCTTTTTTCGTTAGTCATCACTTCTTCTACATAGTAGGTTGTTTTGTCACTCATGGTATTTATATATTTGATCCTTCTTTTCCTATTTTTGTTTTTCTTCCAAACTCAATATAATCATAATTTTCAACTATACAGAATATTAGTTTTAAATCCTCATTGGTTAAAAATTTGATTACTCCTTGTAAATCTGACCTGTTTTAATAACAAACTTTTCATTAGTCGATCTCTTGCATTTACCATTAATTATAATACAAAAAACTTTTATATAAATAAATCCAATAAGAAAAGTCCTTTTTTAACAGCAAATATTGTTTTAAAATAAATTTCTTTATCCTCTTCTGTTTGAGAATAATCTCTGAATTTTTCTTTATCAATGTTTTTGATATTCTTTGTAAGAAATTGATTTATAAAATCACCAGTAAATAAGTCAGCACTTTCAACATTCAACCTTTTATAGAAAATATTTCTTATGGTTCTTTTCTTATCGAGAGCAATAACAAGTTGCATATTCTTGTGAGAATAGTAAGTCTGGTTTACACATAAGACGTATCCTTCTATTTTTTTGTCCCTGTTATACACTTCATAAATTGAATAATCCTCATCTTTTTCAGTCTTAAGAAGACCAATATTATACTCTTCCAAAGCTTTCAAAAAATTTGGCTTGTATCCAACTGAATCCCAAAAAACACTCTCAATGTATCTATCAGGATCATCTATTTTGCAGGATTCCGCATACACAGAACCCGCCACAAAAAAAAGAAGAAAAAAAAATTTAAACATATTTTTTATTGTCAGATTTTCCATAGTCCATCTATTAGGTCATCGGTACTTAAAATCAAATTATTTTGTCTTTAAAAAAATATTGGATTAAAAGTAAGATCCGTGTAGTTTAATACAAAGAAATATGGTAAAATTTAAAATAACAAAAAATGGATACGATAATATCAAATCTGATTTAGATAATTTGGTTAACAATGAGTTACCTGCAATTCTAAAGGCAGTTTCTGATGCAAGAGAGTTGGGCGATTTAAAAGAAAACGAGGAATATGCAAGTGCAAAAGAAAAGCAAAAAATTATACAATTCAATATTTCAACATTGAATAGTAGATTATTGGATGCGGAGATCATTGATACAAGACTTTACACAAAAGAACAAAAAGAAATTGTCAATTTTGGTGCAAAAGTTAAATTATTGGATTTGGATACAAATAAAACGCTTGAGTATCAACTTGTTAGTGAATTTGAATCCAATTTGGATGAGGGAAAAATAGCAGTTGAATCTTTGGTTGGAAAAATGTTACTTAACAAAGGTAAAGATGATGAAGTTGATATTAAAACTCCAAAAGGATTAAAAGCGTACAAAATATTGAATATTGAATATTAATGCCATTCATCAAAAGAATTTTATTGAGTAATTACAGGAATTACAAAAGTAATTCGTTTGAGTTTATTGACGGAATAAATATATTCTGTGGTAAAAATGGTGTTGGTAAAACCAATATATTAGAGAGTATTTCAATGTTATCACCAGGCAAAGGATTTTTGAGTGCAGATATAAAAGAAATCACCACCAAAAGTGAAAAAGATTGGTCCATTTATGCCACATTAGAAAACAGCGAAAATTATGATACATTGGCAGTCTATACCGAAAATGAGAAGAAACGAATAAAAATAAATGGCAATCCTATTAGAGGACAAGACGAATTAAATAATATCTTTAATATAATTTATCTAATTCCGCAGATGCAGAATTTGTTGATTGGAGATAAAGGCGATAGAAGAAAA
Organism: Rickettsiales bacterium; assembly: GCA_031255235.1. Classification (GTDB taxonomy): domain Bacteria; phylum Pseudomonadota; class Alphaproteobacteria; order Rickettsiales; family UBA1997; genus JAIRSX01. Next base: position 1,636 of record JAIRSX010000081.1, on the reverse strand, counting down.
TTTTTGGATAGATGTGTTTATTTGACAGACAGTCAACATGCAGTAAGAGTTGTAAAATATGAATATTACATCAAAGAAAGAATGAAGGTACTACAAGACAATAGAAAGATTGATGAAAAATGGTTGGCAGTATTAGAAGATAAAATTGCGGAACTTGGTATTAACATATCAAACATCAGGAAAAGAACAATCGTTTCAATGAATAAGATTTTAGAAAAAAGAGATTTTAATTTCCCTAAATTTGATTTAGTTTTGGAAAGCGATTTAAATATTTTAAACTTCAGACAAACACTAACCAACAACAGAACAAAGGATAAAGAAACAAAGAGAACTAATGATGGACCGCACAAAGATGATTTCAGCATTTTTTATAGGATTAAAAATTTGGATGCCAAAAATTGTTCCACCGGTGAACAAAAATTATTTTTAATTTCATTGACTTTACTTAAAATTTTCTTGTGTATCGAAATGAAAAAAGCTACTCCGGTAGTTTTATTGGATGAAGTTTTTTCATATCTTGACGATCTTAAAAAGAAGGAATTATTTGAAGAAATTAAAAAACTTAAAATACAATCTTTTATCACTACAAATACTTTAAAAGTATTTGACAAGATAAAGGACGAAAACATTAATATTATTAATTTGTAAATACCCTAAATGTCTTTTTCTTTGTCTTCATTACTACGCAAATACCTCGTTTCAATCAGTATAGTTTCTCTGCAGTCTGTTACTTTAAAAGCATCTTGCGAATATTCTATTTCTTCTTTTGTTTGTTGCTCGTCAAGATAATATAAGGTTAGATTTGGTTGGATTATTATTTTGTCTTCATTCTCACATAGATAAGTAGCCCAAAATGAAAAAGTACCTTGGCTTCTTATGAAATGTTTACAGTTTTTCATTAATTCTAATTCAAAATATGGTTCTTGAACTGAGTTTATATTTACAAATTCAAAGGGATGATTTCTGAAATCTAATTTTCTTTTACACCAATCTAAATCGTCTGAAAAAACAAAGAAAGAGGGTGGTGATGGTTGTGCGTCCTCTCCCTCCCCCTTCTCACTCACTTTCTCAATTATTGTATCTATTGCCTTTTGAAAGTATGAACTGTGTAGGATGCCGGTAACACTTTGTTTTATATTATCACCTCTTCTAATATGTATACATACAGAGTTTAATGAATTTTTTATTTTATGTAACATATCTTCATTTTTCTGATTTAATGGTTCTTTTAAAGTAAACATTTCTCTTATATCTTTTTTGTATTCATCAAAGTAGTGACGATTTTCAAAACAACCACACATGTATTTGGGAGGAGTTAGGGAAAATATATCTTCAGAAAAAAAAGAGGAACTAACATTTAATTGTTGATGGTTATATTGATACTGATCAGAATAATTATTATTGTTATAATATATTGACATCATAGCAACTCTTGGAAGTGAAATGTCCTTATAATCTAATTTGGATCTTATATTGAATTTATCCAAAAGGTAGATCTCATGTTTTTTATCTGAGGACATATTTTTAAAAGGATCTATATAAAAAGACGTGTCGAAAAGAATATTGTATCTACTCCCAGTCTTTTTATATAGAGCATAAGCAAAAGAAGTTATAAAGAGCTGATTACCAAGACCAC
>JAIRSX010000091.1 GCA_031255235.1 Rickettsiales bacterium | reverse complement strand
AAGAATTATATGTGCAGGAGGTCTAATGTTGTGTTATTCGTTTCTCAGATATCAAATCTTTATCACTCTATGAGAATTTAATTATTATTTACACACTATTCAATAGACACTCCTTTCGTAATTCAGAATTTATATAGATGATAAAATAAAGTGCATTCCATAAATAGAATTATAAAATAGAATTATAGTTGAAAATGTTATAGGAGATATAAAGAAATTCAGAATAATATCTGATAAATATAGATGCAGAAAAAGATTTGGTCTAAGATTAAATATAATAGCAGGAATCTATAATCTGGAGCTATTGTATGAAAAATATAAGAAATTATATATTTGCAGAAGATCTATTATTAATTGGTTGATTTCAGAATTACTACAATAATTTGATTTTATTTATCATTTTTATATGCTGTTGTAATAATTTCTTTATACTGATATGAAAATAGTTTTTGAAAACTCTGTAAAATTTAATAATACAGATTTTGTTGCACTTGCTACTAATAATGAGAATGACCTTCTAAAAGAAGTTGAATCCGCTGATGCAATTATTTTAGATAAATTTAAGATTACAGACGAAACACTAAAATCTATTAGAAAAAAAGTTTTTGCTATTGTTTCCCCATCAAATAATATTGATCTCGATCTAGCAACAAGTTATGGAATTGCACTATTTAAAAATAGTGATGATTTGGTAAATTTTTTAAAGTTTGGAAATACTGCCAACTCTTTAAATTATCCGGAAATAGCAATCGGTGCCAGAAAGAATTCTATCCGTTTATTACATACACACGACAATGTTCCGGGTGTTATGAAAGAACTAAACTTAATTTTTGCATATTATCGTATAAATATAGAAGCACAATATTTGAATACCTTAACCAACCTTGGTTATGTCGCAACTGACATTGCTAAAGAAAGTTTTATTGATAATGTTGTTGAAGCAATGAACGCCGTTCACGGCTCTAAAAAAGTTAGGGTCATAGACGCATTTTCAGAATAATTTTCTTAAACTTTTATATCGCATTTCTAATTCACGAAAGTGATTCTTTGTAATGTGTTATTTTGTGCTGTATTTTTTCACTAACCAAAATAAAAGGACTCGAAGATCTAAATCATCACAAGTCCTTTTTCTTCTTTGAATTATCTCACAGAATTAACTCGCTTCTTTCTTTAATTTACTTTTAATTCTATCAAACAATAATCCAGTTCCGGCAGGTATCAACCTTCCCAATACAATGTTTTCCTTCAAACCTTTCAAACTATCAACCTTACCCTGTATTGAAGCATTCGTTAAAACTTTTGTGGTTTCTTGGAAAGACGCTGCGGCAATAAATGACTTCGTCTGTAAAGATGCTTTTGTCAATCCCAATAAAACAGAGGATGCTCTTGCTGGCTTTAAACCTTCTGCTTCCGCTTCTTTATTTACTTTTTCAAATTCATCCCTATCTAAAACATCACCCTCATACAAGGTAGTCTCACCACTATCTATAACTTCAATTTTTTGTAACAATTTGCTTAAAATAATCTCAATATGTTTATCAGCAACATTTATACCTTGACCTTCATAAATTTTTTGTATCTCAGTAACCATGTGTTTAGCAAAAGCACTAATACCTAAAACCTTTAAAATATCATGTGGAATTGGCATTCCATCAATCAAAATGTCTCCTTTGTGAACAAAATCCCCTGTACTAACAAACAAATATTTAGATTTAGGAATTACATAAACCACCGACTCACTTCCATCAGTTGGTTTAATAGTAATTCTATATTTTGTCTTTTCAGCATTAACATCAACGACTCCATCGACTGAAGCAATTATTGAATATAGATTTTTAGAAAAACCAGAAAGTTCAAATAATCTTGCAACCTTTGGAAGACCACCAGTGATATCCTTATTTCTGATAGATTCTCTTGGAACTTTTGCTACAACATCCCCTTCCAAAACTTCATCATTATCATTTACATTTAAAATCGCATCAATAACCAACTCATATTCAGTATCTGCTACAACAATAGATGGTTTTAATTTCAATTTTTGTTCTTGCCTCTTCCAATCAATAACAATTTTTGTGGATATATTTGCCTCCTCATCAAATCTTTCCTCCAATGACATATCAATAAACAAGTCTTTATACTTAACTTTGCCTGATTTGGTTGTAATAACCGGAATATTATATGGATCCCATTCTGCTATCAGATCATTCTTTCCTATTTTATCACCATCTTTATGGAAAACTTTTGAACCAAAAGGAATGTTATAAGTAAATAAAACATTACCGTTTTCGCCCTGAATCAAAATCTTATAATTTCTTGATAGAACTATGTTGTCACCATTTCTATTTTTTACAACACTATAATTTTTGATAGAAGCAGTTCCACTAGCTGGAGAAACTATTGAGGACTCAATAACACCACCACCAGCAGCATTATGCTTAGAGTTCATCGTCAACTGCGTTCCTGGCTCACCAATAGCTTGGGCAGCAACAACACCAACAGCTTCACCCTCAGAAACTAAAATACCAGTCGTCAAATCTCTACCATAACATTTGGCACAAATACCATCCTTACATTCACATGTGAGAGCAGATCTAACTTCAATTTGCTTAATATCTTTCTCTTTGAAAATCTTAGATAACTTTTCATCAATCAAGGTATTCGCTTCAATTAAAACCTCATTCGTATTTGGATCAATCAAATCTTTAGATAAAGTCCTACCCAATACCCTCTCGTACAAAGGCATAATAATTTTACCGTTCTCAACCTTTTCCTCTAAAAGAATACCATTCTTTGTTCCACAGTCATCCATTGTTACAACAACATCCTGTGCTACACCAACCAATTTTCTTGTAAGATAACCAGCATTTGCAGTTTTCAAGGCAATATCAACATAACCTTTTCTGGTAAGGTTCGCAGAAATAAAGAACTCACTAACATTTAACCCCTCTTTAAGATTGGTAATAATTGGAGTTTCAATAATTGCACCAGACGCTTTTGTCATCAAACCCCTCATAGAGCACAATTGTTGCAACTGTGATTTTGAACCTCTCGCACCACACTCAGCCATCATATATATTGAATTTCTACTTGACGGCTCGCGATCACAATCCATTTTTTTCACCATTTCCTTCGTAATCTCATCAGAGCATTTAGACCAGATATCAATTATTTTGTTATATCTTTCACCATTTGTAATCAAACCACTTTCAAACTGTTTTTCAATTTTGTCAACATTTTTTTGTGCTGCCTCAACTATCTCTTTTTTAGATTCTGGGATCAACATATCATCCTTTCCAACGGATAAACCAGATTTTGTTGCAACCTCAAACGCCAAATCCATAAATTTATCAGAAAAAATACATGTATCAGTCTGTGTAGAATTTCTATAAATATAGTCCAATAAAATTTTAACATCGTTCTTAAATAGTGGCTTATTTATTAAAGATAAAATTTCCTCTTTTCTACAAACATCAGGAGTAACATTGAATAATTTAATTCTACCCGGCGTAGTCTTTTCCTTTCTAATAATTTTTTCACCATTTTGAGATAAAACTTCAAATTTATATAGGACTATATCATTAATGGTAATAAGTTTACTAAACAGAGCGGCCTCCATCTCATTTACATCAGACAAGATATATGGATTCTTTTCCAATCTACTAGATTGAAGCGTCAAATAGTATGCACCGAACATCATATCTTCCTCTGGCATAATGGTTGCTTTCCCATCTTTCGGATGCAAAATATTAGAAGTAGACATCATCAACACCTTTGCTTCTATTTGTGCCTCAATTGATAAAGGAACATGTACTGACATTTGGTCACCGTCAAAATCGGCATTGAATGCCTTACAAACCAAAGGATGCATTTGTATTGCTTTTCCTTCAATCAAAACAGGGTTGAAAGCCTGAACCGACAACCTATGCAAAGTAGGAGCACGATTCAATAAAACTGGGTGTTCTCTAATAACCTCTTCCAAGACATCATACACTTCCCCATATTCTAAATCAACCATCTTCTTCGATTGTCTAATTGACGAAGACAAGCCATACAATTCCAACTTAGAATAAACAAAAGGTCGGAACAATTCAAGAGCGATCTTCTTAGGAATACCACATTCATTTATTTTCAAAGAAGGACCAACAACGATAACTGAACGACCAGAATAATCAACCCTCTTACCAAGCAAGTTCTGTCTAAATCTACCAGTCTTTCCCTTCATGGAATCACTCAAAGACTTAAATGGTCTCTTATTACCAGTTGAAACAACATTACCATTTCTACCATTATCTAACAAAGCATCAACCGCTTCCTGAAGCATTTTTTGCTCTGTTCTAATCATAAATTCCGGTGCATCCTTCTCCATGAACCTTTTAAGACGATTATTCCTATTTATAACTCGTCTGTAAAGTTCGTTTAAGTCACTGGCAGCAACAGTTCCAGCATCCAACTGAACCAATGGTCTCAATCCCGGCGGAATAACAGGTAAAACCGTAAAAATCATCCATTCCGGCCTAGTACCAGATTTTATAAAATCATTTACAATTTTTAACTGTTTCAGAATATTCTTTTTGTCTCCACTACTTTTTTTAACGTCCTTGCCTTCTTCCTTAAACTCACCTTTTAATTTCTTAGTAAGTTCTCCTCTTAGTTTTTCCAAATCTATTCTTTCAAGCAATTTTCTAACAACAGCAGCACCAGTCTCGGCCTTAAATGAATCTCCGTATTTTTCCTTACACTCATCATATAATGTCTCAGTTAAAATTTGTCCTTCATACAAATCACCAGTATCAGCAACAGCTTTAACTTCAGTAACGATGTAAGATTCAAAGTATATAACCCGTTCAATATCCTTGAGCTTAGCACCAAGTATTGTCGAAATTTTTGAAGGTAAAGATTTCAAAAACCAGATATGAGCAACAGGACACACCAAATCAATATGTCCCATTCTCTCCCTTCTAACCTTTGATGAAGTAACTTCTACACCACACTTTTCACAAATTATCCCTTTATATTTTATCCTTTTGTATTTACCACAGAGACACTCGTAATCTTTAATTGGACCAAAAATTTTTGCACAAAATAAACCATCTTTTTCTGGTTTGAATGTTCTATAATTCACTGTATCCGGCTTTGTAACCTCACCGTAACTCCAACTTCTAATTTTCTCTGGACTTGCTATTGATATCTTAATCGCATCATAATCAGCAAGATTCGTATTTTGATTTGCTGACGACACCAAATCATATGTATAAATACTATCTAATACCATAATTTCACCGCTATTTCTTTATTGTTACAACAACACAATATATTTGCATAAATAAACACTACACAAATTAAAAGTCAAAAAATAATCAAAAAGGAAGTTTCATCCCACCTGTTGCTTCACCAGTAAGTTTATCATCTTCTTTTTTGATTTTCTCATTCACCTCATTCATAGCAACCAACAATAAATCTTCCAATGTCTCTTTATCCTGTAACAATCCACTATCTATGTTAATATTTTTTACCTTATAATTGCCAGCAACAACTACTTTTACACCATTGGAACCGCCTTCAAAATCAGTATTGTCCAATCTTGCTTTCGCTTCCGCCATTTTTTTTTGCATGTTTTGTGCCTGCTTCACCATCTGCCCCATATTAAACATATAAAACTCCTTACTTTTTTTGTTCCAATAAAATATCCAACTTTCTATTAATCTCAACTAACGAAGCACTAATATTTTTAAAATTCGGAATTAAGTCAATTCCTTTATTTTTAATACTTTTCTTGACCTTAAGAAAGATAAGAAAAATAGACAGAGCAACACCAAGCATACCAGTTCCAATCCAAGCAGCAGTCTTTTTTAGCACACCAACATAATAGGAAACTTTGTTTTTCATGGAAATCAACTCATCGAATTCTTTATCCGCTTTATCCACAAGTTTCTTAGCCTTGTTTATTGTGTCACCAGCAATCCTATCAACTTCACCCACAAGAGCTCCCGTCAGGTCACTCTTCAAGTCTACCATACCATTCCGAATTTCCTGCAAAGCGGACTTTTTAATATCATCAAAAACCTTGTCAAAACTAGAAGAAGAGGAATCATTACTTTTCAAAACCCCACTCAAACTATTAAGATTTATGGATGCGGCAGAAACAATGCTCACAGAAAACAAAAAACAAAATACAATCTTACCCACGTTCTGCCATCGTATTGTAAATAAAAAATAAATCAAAAAAATGTAAATTACGGAGATTGACTAATTAAATATTGATTTTATATTATCAATAACTTTTTCAAGCAACATATATTCCTCCTTTTCTTCCTTTATGTGTCTCTTATGTTTATCATCATCTTATTTCTCTCTATCTTATAGTGATTACAATAATTCACAATAGACATTGCTTATAGACTGAGTTGTTTTTTAATACAAGTTTAGAATATTGGTTAAATTTAAAAAATCTATTTGAAGCACAATTTATAAAAGAAAAATATGAATCTAAGCGATTAGATATAAAACCAATTTCAATTCCAAACTTCAACGCGATACATAGTATGTAATAAAAAAGACAATAACAGAATGATAGATACAACAATAGAAACTTAAACAAAAAAGGAATTTAAAAGATGATTTTAAAAATGGCTAAAAATTATTTTAAAAACAAAGAAAAAATAAATTATCTAGTCAAGGTTAACATCTAGTTAAGCACCGAATTTATTAAATCAACATTAATTGGTCAATTCCAAACAAGTAATCTAAAATTATTTCTTCTCAATTATTGTAAAACATTGCACAAAACTACCCTCATCAGTTGATGATATATGTATATTGCAAGAACACCCAAACCTCTCGCCCAAAAAGATCGTTGCCTTCTCAGAAAGTTTTATATACGGCATACCAAGATCGTTGTGTAGATATGAAATATCGGATAGATCAATACCACGTCCTATACCAGTCCCAACAGCCTTACTAAAAGATTCTTTTGCACAGAACCTTTTGGCAACAAAACGGACAATCCCTTTCGCATCACCATTAAAATCTCGTACCTCATCCCCCGTCAAAAATTTAGAAAAAACCCGGTCCTTACCAAATGTGCCCAGGATTTTTCCAAATCTATTAACATCAACCAAATCAATACCAATACCTAAGATCATTCACTATTTAACAGATGCTTGGCAAACTGAATCTGTGAAGGCTTTGTCATCACAGCTTTTTAGAGATGTTGCATCATCCTTGAATTGTGCCTTACAAATCTTTACAATATTTCTCTTACAAACATTAATCTTTGCTGTTTTGGTTTTTGCGCTCACAAATTGTTTATTGGAAGCAACCAAAGGAAGCAACTCACTTTTAGGATCGCTTGAAACAGTATAATCATAAGTTTTACAAGCACTTAATAACAAAACTAATAGAATTACTTTTTTCATATAAATATATCTCTTCATCTTTGTGGTGAAGAATAGTTCACATAAATAACAAAGTCAATTTATTTTGTTTCTTTTGGGAAGGATGATATAGCAATTATTGTGTTATTGAATGTTTTTTTTAAAGATCAAAAGGGAGGTGAAGTACTTGGAATACAAACAGATTCCAGACTCGTAAAAGATGGATATATTTTTTTTGCTATTGATGGTACCACAAAGGGCATTGATTATGCTGATATGGCAATAAAAGGAGGAGCAATGGCAGTTGTATGCGAAGACAAATACGATTTTGAATCAGATAAAGTTCCAGTTATAAAAGTCCCTGATGCTATAAAAGAATTGGCAAGATGCCTGAATATTCTTTATCCATCAAAATCGGACCATATTATTGGAATCACTGGAACAAGCGGCAAGACATCCACTACAGAATTCACAAGACAAATTATTGAAAAATTGGGATATAATTCCGCATCAATTGGTAGCCTTGGTGTCAAATATGGTAATGAATATAAAAAAGATGACACAGCTACAACAAAGTTATGGGAAAAATTACATGAGGAACTTTTTCTGCTAAAGAAAAAAAACATTGACTACGTAGTTACCGAAACTACCAGCATTGGTTTGGTTAGACGACGAACAGAAGGTTTAAATATAGAAATTGGTGCGTTTTTGAATTTTACACAAGATCATTTGGACTTTCATACAAATATGAAAGATTATTTTGATAGTAAAATGCTCTTATTTCGAGATGTTTTGAAAAACGGTAGTCCAGTAGTTTTAAATGCCGACATACCAGAATTTGAAAAAATTAGCGAAATTTGTGCTGAAAAACAACATAAAATTTTATCTGTTGGTTATAATGGCGATCTGAAAATTTTAGACATCAAAGAACAGTTTAATGGACAACATGTTAAAATACAATATCAAAATAACAATTATGAATTTGATACACACTTCATAGGTAAATTTCAAGTTTACAATTTACTTATTGCTTTAGGTATAGTCTTGCAGTTAAATATTGAGAACGATATAAATAAAATCATTGCCACTTTTGAATTTATAAAATCGGCAAATGGCAGATTAGAATTAGCAGGTAGAAAAAAGAATGGAGCACAAATTTACATTGACTATGCCCACAAACCCGATGCAATTGAAAAGGTTTTGACCACTATGCGCGATCATATAAAGAACGTTGAAGGAGCAAGATTGGGAATATTATTTGGTTGTGGTGGTGATAGAGATAAAACAAAGCGGCCTATAATGGGTAAAATCGCAAACGATTTAGCAGATTTTGTAATTGTAACTGACGATAACCCAAGAAACGAGGTAGCAGAAACAATTAGAGATGAAATTATGGCTGCTTGCCCTGGCGCCATGAATATTGGAGATAGAAAACAGGCAATTAAGAAGGCCATAGAAATTTTACAACCAAAAGATGTATTAATTCTTGCAGGAAAAGGACATGAAAACTACACTATCATAGGGAACAAAACCTATCCTTTTGATGAATTTGAGATTGTAAGAGAATTCATTAACTAAAATTATTCAATGTTTAATAGAAACAGTAGTAACAGCATTAGCAATAATAGAATTATTCTATTGGTTGGTTTCTACGTGTTTTTCTTATTAATTTTAGTATTGTTAATCTATAAATCCATCGTAAGTAATTCTGATTATTTTTTAAGAATCTCGGAAAAAAATAAAATTAGGGATGTTTATCTTCCGTCTTCGAGGGGTATTATTTATGATAGAAACCTTGAGCAACTCGTGGAAAATAAACCTGTTTATGAGATCAACATCACTGAAAACAATAAGAGTAAAGAAACAGAAGTTGTAGAGGCATTGAATTATTTTAGTATTAGCGACAGACAAAAAAATAGAATTTTGAGAAAAGTAAGAAATAGTTATGGAATTCCCCTTGTAAATCTTATAAATAATGCTACTTTTAAAGATATTTCTCTATTTGAAACAATATCTTATAAATTTACTTCCTTGGAAGTGAATAAAATCACTTTCAGAAACTATTTATACCCAAGTCTTTTTTCTCATATAATAGGTTACGTATCAAATCCAGATGCCAAAACAGTAGAAATGGAAAAAAATAAGAACAAAAAACTTTTGATGTTGAGTCCAAACTATTACGTTGGTAGAAGCGGTATTGAAAATATGTACAATACTATTTTAACAGGACAACCAACCTACAGGAAAATTGAAGTAAATGCGTTGAATCAAATAATCGGTGAAATTTTTACAGAACAAGGTAAGAATGGGAAAGATATCAGATTAACATTAGATTTAGAGTTACAAAAACTTGTAGAAAAAAAAATCAAAGACAATAGTGGATCCGTTATCTTAATGGATGTTAAAAGTGGAGAAATTCTTTCTATGTATTCATCTCCTTCTTTCGATACCAATAAATTGAATAATGTTATTGATGCAGACTATTGGAATAGCCTCACAAACAACAGATTTAAACCTTTAATAAATAAAGCAATATCATCCACATATCCTCCTGGTTCAACTTTTAAACTTATAACAGCAATTGCAGCATTGGAAAACGGTTTCGACCCAAATAAAACAATAAATTGTAGAGGTAGTGTCGTTCTGAATAGTAAAAGAACACTTCATTGCTGGAGAGGACACGGACATGGAAAGTTGGAAAATATAACTGAGGCAATAAAACACTCATGTAATATTTATCTTTCCGAAGTTGGAGTTTTTGCCGGAATTGAAAATATACACAAAACTGCCACAAAATTCGGGTTTGGAGAAAAATTTAACTTAGAATTAAAAGATGTAAATAGTGGTATTGTCCCAAATAGAGAATGGAAAAGAAAAAGATATAATGATGTTTGGGTTGTTGGGGATACCATAAATGTCTCTATTGGTCAAGGTTTTTTAACTGCTACTCCATTGGAGTTAGTTGTTATGACTGCAAGAATCGCCAATGGTGGTTTTCCAGTAAAACCATTTATTATCTATAATAGTCCCACAAGAGATTATAACAACAGTTTATTGTCATCGGATCCAATCACCTCAAAAGAAATTTTAGATATTGTAAAAGAAGGAATGTACAAAGTCGTCAATGAAAAAGGAGGAACTGCCTATCCTTTTAGAATTAAGGATAAAAAATTTGAAATGGCAGGTAAAACTGGAACAACACAGCTTATTTCTAGAGAAACTATGGATGGTTTTATAAAAAATAATGATGAGCAAAGAACAACAAGATTTAGACATCATGGATTATTTGTTGCCTTTGCCCCATATGATGATCCAAAATATGCTATCGTTGTCGTTATAGAACATGGTAATAGTGGTTCCAATGGTGCACCAATTGCAAGAGATATATTAGAATATGCCGTAGAAAATATAAAGTAACTATAAATTTTTTGACTTACTTCATATCAAGTGTATTTGCATAAGCATGTTTTTATATTTTAACACAATATTTGGTAGAATAGATATTATCCTGAATGAAATCCATAAGAGCATTGAAATCCCAAAACAAAGTGAAAGATTAATATTTGAAATTGAGGATACACTTAAAAAAAATGAACTAAATTACAGTGATGTTATTTTTTCCACTATATCGGGACCAGGAAATTTCACTAACATTAAAACAAACCTTGCGGTGGCGAAAGCGATAAAATTAGCAACAAAAAATAATTTGATTGTTTCAAATCTTTTCGAGATTATTGGATTTGATGAAGATTATGACTACTTGACAATCAAAATAAATCCCCAAAAATATTATATAAAAGACAAAAATGACAACTACTCCATTGCGGAAAATATTGACAATTTACAGGGCAAAATTTTGAGTGAATTTTCCGATAAAAAATGGAAACAAATCACAAAATATAAATTTGAGAATAGAATTTTTAATGAATTTGAGCCAATGTATGTTGAAAGTGCAAGTATAAGTATCAGGAAGTAATTTTGCTTTCTTTTTGAAATATTTATATACCATATTAATGGTGGAGAAGCAGATTTTAAGTATTGTAATGGAAAATGAAGAAGGCGCTCTGGCGAGACTTACTGACATGTTTTCTGCTAGAGGTTTTAGTATTGAAAATATAAATGCAGGAACCGTAAATTTAAAGGATAACACCTCAAGTATTACAATCACTTTGTGTGAAACAGACGAAAGAATCAAAAAATTGATTTTACAACTGCAGAGATTAATTCCAGTCGTTTCCATTAAAAATATTACAAAAAGCAATATAGAAAAAGAAATTGCTTTGATTAATGCAAAAGGAGCACTTGAAGTAGTCGAGAAATACTCTGCCACAAAAATTAAAGATGATTTTTATGAATTGGTTGCCTCACCGAATGTCATAGATGATCTTGTTAAAGAATTAAACGATAGAGAGTGTTTTTCTATTGTTAGAAGTGGTATTGTTGCTATTGGTTAAAATGAAAATTATTATTATATTATTGATATTTTTAGTATCTTGTGAAACACAACAGGAGATACTTGGTGATAGAATTGAACTTTTCAGAAGAGAAGAAATGTTAACGACAAATATTCCAATCACTATAAACACAAAATTGGAAACATATGAAGATTTTTACAACAACCAAGATAGAATAATAGAAAATCTTGCATTAGATGAAAAAGATTTATTCACCGACAAACAATTTTCAAATCAATTAGTGATTAACGGAATCAATTATCACATAAATAAAAATGGAACTTTAAGCGTCAATGGCAAAGATGTAAAAAAAATTGTTGAAAATCCAAAATTCGTGAAAATGTCTTACCATAAGGAAGTTATTTATGTAATTTCCGGATACAATAACATAATTGCTGTCGATATAGACGGAAATAAACTTTGGGATAAGACGATAGGGGCAATTCCAATATCTAATCCAGTAATTGACGATACTGGTATCTATTTTATAACAAATGACAATAAAACTTACTGTATTGCACTTGACGGAGAGGTTAAATGGATACACAACAATCCCAACAAGAACACAAAAATATTAGGAACAGCAAGTCCAGTTTTATACAAAGATTATGTGATAGTTTCATACTCAACTGGCAATTTACATATTTTAGACAAAAAAAATTCTAATAATGTTTTCAATATAAGCTTAGTTAACAGAACTCCTTTCTCATTTGACTTAACTGACATAGACAGCACACCTATAATAATAAACAATGTTCTAATTGCTTCCGCAAGTGGTGGTAATACAATCGCATTAGATTTGCGAACTTTTAAAATTTTGTGGCAAAAACAAATTTCAACTGTAAACAAAATTTTAGTAAACAATAATTTTATTTACGTACTAGATATGGACAGTACTTTTTACATTTTAAATTTAAAAGGTGATCTCCTCTACAAAAAAGAGTTCGATACAAAATATCATTCTCCATTGTTTGCTAATAATTTAATCTACTTGATGGGCGATGATAATAATTTTGTGAAAATAGACCCAATCACAAAAGACATTCAAACACACCCTTAAGTTATTTTTTCAGGCAACTATTTAAAAAAATCGAAATTCTATCTCTCAATTGATTAGACAGTTCGTTGAATAAGTTGTCCTGTGAAAAATCATACTCTACTATATTTGTATACCTGTTAATATTTAGTAAATTTGCCGGATTCACTAATCTAATTTGTCCATTATACACAACATTATCACTTTTATTATCAATTACTGTATAAATTACATCTAAATTTACATTAACAAGACTACTAACATTTGAATCGGAAAGCAAAGAACCAGTTTGATACATTTTCAATGAAACAACCAGCGTTTTATTGCTATCTTTATTATATTTAATGGCATCAACAATCTTATTGGTTGCTTTTCTTCTTTCTATTTTGTTTAGATCCGTCCTCAATTCTAAATTGAAAGAATCGTCACCACACACATAGTCCTTATCAAGAGTGTTACACGAAACAAGAACAAAAAGTAAAAAGAATAAAAATTTCATTATTTCAAAACACCAATAACGGTTTCACCACCAATAGCAAGTTGCCCAACTTTAACTTTTATTTCAACCTCCCTTGGTAAATAAACATCAACCCTCGAACCGAATTTTATACTACCAAATCGTTGCCCGGCAATAACTTCTTGACCTTCTTTCAATCTAAAAACTATTCTTCTTGCTACAAAACCAGCAATTTGAACAAAAACAACAGGCAGTCCATCCTTTGTTTTCATTAAAGTGATCTGTCTTTCATTATCATCGTGATATTTATCATTTGTGATATTCAAAAACTTGCCTTCAACATATTCTGTTTTTTCAATAGTTCCATCAATTGGAACTCTTTGTACGTGCACATTAAAAGTATTCAAAAAGATACTAACCCTTTGGAATGTACCATCAATATTCAATTCCTTTGGAGCAGATACATCACTTTCGATTTTGTCAATAACCCCATCAGCAGAAGCGAGAACGACATTCTTGTCATCAGGAGAAACCCTATCAGGATTCCTAAAAAAATAGATAATGAAAGCAGTTAAAATCAAAGCAACTGTTCCCAAGAAATTAGATAACAATAATAATAAAAACGTAACGACAACCGAAACTCCAATTATGAAATAACCATCCGGGTTGATCGGAACAATAACTCTTTTCAAAGCATCTTTTAAATCTTCTGACATATTCTTTATTTGTATTTTAGATCATACTAATTTACGCTTTGTAATAAGTCAAAATTTTTATGGAACAAATAAGACAAATATGGATCGAGATTATCTTGTGGCATAATGGTGTTGTCACTAAATTGATGACCCTGCTTGAAACAAACAAGCAAATTTTATCTTCAAAAATCGATGATTGGTCACTTATCCAAAGAGGATTAGCACATGACTTGGATAAAATAAATGATACAAATTTTGCTAACGCAATGTGTGATTATTATTACGATAGGTTTGTTTTGAAAAAGAAAGACGGAATAAGCGATGACTATTTGTTAAAGTATAAAGCACATGAACACTACTTGACAAATCCACATCATCAGCAATACCATCTACAAAACAACACAAAACCTACCGCTGTAGATATTTGCGAAATGGTATGTGATTTTATTGCTGCATCTCGCAAACATAAAAAATACGACGGAATCAAAAACAGTTTTGATTTAATTTTCAGTTATCAACCAACAAAACAATTTATTATTGACACAGGATACGAAAAATTCAAAGAAATCGCTGATCTGTTGGATAGCTTCAATTTGAGTGAGGATTTTTTTGGTGAAGACCCTTTCGATAAGTTTCGCAAAATTTAATAACTTTTTCCAATTACTATTCTCTTCTCTTCAAACTCAAATGGTCTATTTCTATAAGAAATACTATATTGTTCCATAATTTTCTCTAAATCTTGATTTTTCCATAAATCAAAAGGAATATTTATAAAATATTTAAATTCTTTATCACTGACAATCTCTTTGATCTGTGAAACATTATCCGCCTTTATAGTGTTGTCCATTGTCATTTTTTTATGTTTTTCAAACAATACTTTCTGGATATCATCCAAAATACTTTCACATTTCTTTAAAAATTCGTCAAAACTCACATTGTTCTTTTCCAAAAGATTATCCCTTCTAGCAAAAAATACATTACTATTTTCTAAATCTCTTTCGCCAATCTCAACTCTAATAGGTACCCCCTTTCTAATCCAATCCCATTTCTTATTCTGTGGGGTATCATAACCATTGTCAATATAAACATTACATGTTAAAGCAGTCTTAATCTTATTGCAGTATTCCAAAATCATATTTTTCTTATCTTCATTGTGTATAATTGGGATAATAACAACCTGATATGGTGCGATTTTTGGTGGTAAAACAAGCCCATCATCGTCACTATGTGCCATAATCAAAGCACCAATACTCCTTGTAGAAAACCCCCAACTCGTACTCCAAGCAATTTTCTCAGTATTGTCCTCGTCAACAAATCTAATATCGGATGCTTTTGTAAAATTTTGCCCTAAATTATGGGAAGTGCAAAATTGAACTGCCTTACCATCTTGCATCATTGGCTCAATTGAATATGTGTCTTTTGCACCAGCAAATTTTTCGTCATCAGTTTTGTGCCCCACAAAGCCGTAAATAGCCATATAATTTTCAGCAAGAGATTTATAAGCATTTAAAGCAAGCATAACATTTTCCATCGCCTCAGTTTCATTTTTAAAAACACAATGTCCCTCTTGCCAAAAAAATTCAACACTCCTCAAAAATAATCTTGTTCGCATTTCCCATCTAAATACATTCCCCCATTGATTTACAAGCAGAGGCAAATCCCTATAGGAGTGAACCCAGTTTTTAAAACTTTCGCCAATAATTGTTTCACTCGTAGGTCTTAAAATATAAGGTTTTTCCAACTTACTTTCTGGATCCGCTATCAAATTCTTACCATCTTGTTTTAGACGATGATGTGTAACTACAACACACTCCTTCGCAAAACCTTCAGCATGCTCCAATTCCTTTTCTAACAACTCCACTGGAATAAGTGATGGAAACAAACAATCTTGGACACCAAAATCTTTAATTTTCTTGGAGAATACATCTTTTATATTATTCCAAATCGCAGTTCCGTATGGTTTAACTACCATCGAACCACGACTTGATGATGTTTCTGCCAAACCTGATTTATCTATAACTTCCTGATACCAATTCGGAAAATTCTGTTCTCTGGTAACGTTTAGGGCATTTTTCACTTTATTAAAAATATAATCTCTGTCAAGAGTTAATAATTTATGACAACAAAATCAATTTTTTTTTACCCATTTTGCGCCATCTTTCGTAACAATACAGACAAATGACCGCTCTTCGCCAGCGCTGTTTTCTAAATCGATTTCCATCGTATGTGGAAAATTAATTCCCGTAGGAGAAATGGCACCATCCAATAAACTACCCCAACCAGCAGTGGGTTCGGCGCAACTTTTAAGTTCATTACAAATAAAAGCTGGTTCCTTCTCCCATTTTCCATCCCTCCCACACTTAATAGCAGGTCTATTGTCAATAAGAATACCATTATCATAATTTGGTTTAGATTTATAGTAATAGCCTTGAGCTTTGACATCATTGGGACACAATTCATTCGAAAATATGATTTCTCCAAATCGCCCATTTGTAAATTTAAAATTAAAAACATTACCAACACTATTACTACCTATAACGAGTTTCAAAAAAAGCTCTGAAGGCAAATTTTCCCCTTCACATTCCTTCAATTCCTCCTCAAGTTCAAAAAGATTGAAAGAATCCACAAGCATTTCCATAAAAATATAATTATCATCCTTTTTTAATTCAAAATCAACCACAGGCATATTCGTAATTTCATTACCAAAAGGCACCGCCGTATTCGAATTAAAATGATAAGAACCGTCTTGGTGCTTGTAAAAAGAAAACAAAACATACAAATAATTGTTATTACCGTTATTACCGGCAACAGAAAAACCATATTTATTCCTTTCACGCAGAAAATTATCGATACCAATTTTTGGTGTCCCCTTTTTTATCACATAAACGATTTTACGTCCATAGGAATCATGACCATACTCTTCTGGCAAACCAAGTGTAGTAATTGGCACAAATCCATACAATAGCTCTTCTTTACTAGAAAAAATACCATCACTCACACCGCAACTACTATCAGACAATCTTTCCTCTAATCCGTACCTATCATCACTTACTTTCTTACTCAATGAAGCAGGACAAGGAAATTTTCTGTTCATTGACACATATTCCACAATCTTTTTTTCTATCATCCCCATTCTATTTCGCGTCTCGTCAAATTTGACTTTGTTTCGATCTGTTTGATGTGATACTATCAGAGTATTCAGCAATATACCCATAACAAATACAAGAAACGACGTCGTTATTAAATTAAATCCTCTATTCAATTAATTTTTTTACTTATTCATATAAATGACTACACTTTAAACGTGCATGATGCAAAATTACTTCCTTTAAAGCGATGGTATAATGGTATTGATAAAAGGGGTTTATCTCTATTTCTTTTGTTGATTCTTGTAGGAAACCTGTTTGTATTCATAGCAAGTCCAATAGTAGCAACCAGAATAGGAACAGAATACAACATGTTTATTATTAAAAACATCATTTTTTCGACTGCTTCCTTTTCTCTAATCGTATTTTTGTCTTTTTTGAGCACAAACACAATTAAAAAAGCATCTCTATTTTCTTTTTGTGTTTTATTCGTTTTAATGATTTTGGTCTTTTTTATTGGCACCACAAATAAAGGTGCAAAAAGATGGATCTATTTTTTTGGTTTTTCTTTACAACCATCCGAAGCCATAAAACCATTTTTTATAATTTTAGTTTCACAAATATTAACGACAATTAAGGACAGATATAATTTACTTTTTGCTACAATTCTATATTTAGCAATTTCAACCTTGTTATTCCTACAACCAGACATAGGATTATTATTTTTAATCACAACAATTTTTTTCACAGAGCTGTTTTTGATATTAGATTTAAAGGTAAAATATGTTATACTTATAGCTTTCATGTTTGTCATGTTATTTACCTCTCTATACATTTTATATCCACATTTCAATTATCGTATAAATCAGTATTTTAGTATTTTATTTAAAGACAATGTAAAAAACACTTTTCAAGTTGAAAATTCATTAAATGCTTTTGCAAATGGTGGTTTAACTGGAAAAGGACTTTGGGGTGGTGGCATTAAAAACAATATCCCAGACGGACATACTGATTTTATATTTTCCGTCATTGGTGAAGAACTTGGTTGCTTATTTTGTATCTTTCTACTTGGTATTTATTTTTACATAACTTTAAAATTTATCACTAAAACTATCAATTCAAAAGATAATTTTAAAAACATATCAATTATATCTTTAAGTGTCCAATTTTTATTACAAGCACTTATAAATATTTGTTCAACCCTTGCTTTGATTCCGACAAAAGGTATGACGCTTCCATTAATCAGTTACGGAGGTTCATCTATGATGGGAACCGCATTTACACTTGGATTTCTACTTGCCCTATCAAGAAAAGAATATGGCGAAATAATAAACGAAAACGTGATAATAGAAATTTAAATAATCATCAACAATAAAAAACTTGCTATTAAGGCAGGACCAAATGGATAGTATTCACTACCCTTGAAACGTGTCCATAGTATACCAAATATTGTGCCTATAAAACCGGAAAATAAAAAAAATAAATTGGCAGATTCAATTCCTAAAACAAAACCAACTATCATGATAAATTTGACATCCCCCATACCAAGCACCTCTTTTTTTTTCCACTTCTTGACAAAAAAGGCCACCAACATTATCAGACAATAATAAATAAAAGCATCAACAAGACACGCCCACATATTGTAATTGTTATTTAGAACAAAAAAAAGAGATAATATAAATAAAGAAATTTGTAAGGAATCAGGTATCAAATAAGTTTCAAAATCACTAACAAACATAATCAAACAAACGGATAATATTAAATCAAAAATTATAGTGTTCAAAGAGTCACCAAACCTCATATAAGAGATAACAAATAATAAGGCAGTTACAATTTCAATGAGTGGATACCTTATAGAAATCTTTTGATTGCAATTGGAACACTTACCGCCCTGCCAAGCCCAAGAAAACACAGGAATTAAAGATTTCATTCCAATTTTTTTTCTACACTTAGGACAAAACGAATCCTTAAATAACCCTTCTTCTCTTGGTAACCTCCAACTTGCCATTGATATAAAACTTCCAAAAACCAAACCAAATAGCACCGAAAAAAATATATAAATTAAATTAAATTCCATTCGCTAAGTATGGATTTTTTTATCATAAAAGCAAAAAATCCTTAGAATTTCAATAACAAAATAAGATTCGCAATAATAGCGTACAGAAAATCTACTCTTCCACTCTTTGTTGCCCGGGGGGGGGGGGGGGGGGGGGGGGGGGGGGGGGGGGGGGGGGGGGGGGGGGGGGGGGGGGGGGGGGGGGGGGGGGGGGGGGG
>JAIRSX010000045.1 GCA_031255235.1 Rickettsiales bacterium | reverse complement strand
TTTAGATTCTTAACAGAATCATATTTTGACATAGCAATTATGTAGTGGTTATTGTTTTTAACAAAACAATAACCACTACATATTGTAAAGTAAAAAAATATTTACGCACCAGGTCTATTATAGAATATTCCATTCTAATAATGAATTTGCTAGAGGTAAGAATCATAATGAATTTAGCAGAGGTAAGGAATCATGTAAAAATGGTATAGGGGAACTTCTAGGGTCATGCCAAGAGAATAGACTTAATAAGTTCAATGGTTTCACTACTGATAACTTTTACTTACATTTAAAAGATTTACTTACATTTATAAGAATGCGAGAGTATAGATACAACAATAGAAAACTAGATAAAAAAGATGTTTGAAGGCATGATATTAAAACTAACAAAGAAGTATTTAAAGTATTCAGAAAAAGAAGGAGGAAAAAGTGCCAAAAAGTAGCGAAAAGAGATGTGGAAAAGAAGCAAAAAAAATATAAAAATCTAGTCGGACACCTTATATAAAAATATTCAAACCATCACCTCCACACCCATAAGAATAAATTTTTGTTTTATGTAGTTAATATTGCTAAAGTGAATTATCATGATAAATATAGTTTTTGATTTTGACTCAACATTGGTACAAAACGAAAGTTTTAACGATGTTTTAAAATTAGCATTAAACAATGATACTGAAAAAGTTAAATTGGTAGATGAAATTGTTGATAAAGCAATGAATGGTCTTATCACTCCTGAGGAATCTATGAATTTTAGACTTAAGATTGCGAGTTTTGATAAGACATTGATAGAAAAAGTCGTAAAAGAAACAAAAATTACAGATGGAATGGAAAGTTTGGTTGCAAAATTAAAGCAAGATTATAATCTATTTATAGTAAGTGGCGGTTTCAAAGAAATGATTATCCCTGTAGCAAAAAAAATCGGTATAGAAGACAACGAGATCTACGCTAATGATTTTAAATATGAAAATAATATAGTTGTTGGTGTAGAAAAGTCACTTTTACTTCAGGAACAAGGCAAAGTTAAACTGTTAAATAAACTTAAAGATGATGGCATCTTAAAAGGGGAAATTATAACAATTGGTGATGGATGGACCGATTTCGAGACATACAAATTTGGAGCAGCAAATCATTTTATTGCTTTTGGCGGTGTTGTTAGAAGAGAAAGAGTTTTTAACGAAGCAACACTAAAAGCAAATGACATGAAAGAGTTGGAAAAAATTATTTATAGTATATAAAACTATTTTTTCTTTGTTCCCTTTTCCATGGCATCCTTCTCTTTTTTTTCTTCGTCTGCTTTTTTATCCAGAATTTCTTTCTCCAAAAGACATAGTTTCATGAATATGTAAGCAAAGTAAATATAGAGAATGTCCCATATACACAAGGTGACAAACCTTCTAATTTGTACTGTCCATTTTAGTTGAAAATTTCCGACTATAAACATAACAAGTTCTTGCAATCCATAAACCACCCCAACAGCAACGACTGTCATAAACAAGAATTTTATTCTGTTTCCTTTAGTAATTCTTTTGCTTCTTTCCAATGCCTCAATGCCAGATATGTAAACAATATCACCTTTATATCCCTCCTTATTTTTTTCATTCATATCACCAAAGGCAGCAAAAAAAATACCAAAAACATAAGAAATTAAAAAATAAATTCCCGGTATAATGAAAAACAGAGCAAAAAAACCTACCATTATAAAATAAATTAATAATGTTGTCAAGACTGGAACAAATCTTTTAAAGGTTAAACCAACCAAATCCATGGTATCATTTGGGATTGATTTCTTCATTTTAACAATTGAATTACTATATAAAATGATTTTTATTATACTCAATAAAGCAATCATTAAAAGCAAGTTAAAAATATCACGGATAGGAAAACTCCTATACAAGAATTTTCTATAAACAAAAAGAGCAATACCATTTGCAACTACTATATACAAGAAATGTTTAAAATAATATTTAAAAGATTTAAAAATATTACTAAAATACAAATTGGACATGATAAATTCATATCCTTTAAAACCTGCTTTCTTTCCCGATACCATAACTAATACTCCCTACAAATTCTATTTAATTCATTGTATGCCTCTGTGAAACCTATTAAAGAATAGGTGTCAACAGCATAACTACCATTTGTGAAATAACCTGTCACATACATCTTTGCACCAATATGCATGAGTCGAACTATCTCAACATCATCATTTCTATCATAGGTCATTGCTTTTTCTTCATCTGTAATAAGTGGAAATTTTCTCTTTAATATCATAACATCCGCCTTATCCTTTGTATAGGGATAACCATTACTGACACTGACCTCAAAAAAATTACTTTCAACGAGCTTCGTAAGAATGATATATGGCTCTCCTCTTTGCTTATAATTTCCTCTCTTTTCTATTGGCAACGAAAACAAATAACAAACGTCCTTATTGTTAACCTTAGTTTGAAAAATGCTCCAAGTTTTAAAAATCGCAACCGGCTCCAACGCAAAAGTACTTGACAGAAACAAAATACAGAACAAAACCACATATAGTATATAATTAAACATTATTTCTAACTGCTTTTTATATCACTTTTCTTTATTAAATCTTTCGAATCCTTTGTCTCCACTTTTTCTTCAGCTTTCTCTGCTACTTTTAAGTTAACTTTATCACTTCGTTTAAGTTCACCTAAAATTGAAGCACCATCTTCAACAGTCAAAAGCATATATTCCATTTTTCCATCAACATTTGCTTTGCCTGAAATGGCAATTTTCTCTGCTTTTATGCTTCCACTAAACTTGCCTTTAATATTGACTACTTGGGCAAAAATTTCACCATCGACAACTGCTGATTCTCTTAATGTAACAATATTACCTGTTATATTTCCACTAACTTTTCCTTCAATTTCCAATGCGCCTTTACCTTTGATATCACCAACAACACTCAAATCTTTCGAAAACAAGGAAAT
>JAIRSX010000025.1 GCA_031255235.1 Rickettsiales bacterium | reverse complement strand
TCTGATAAGTATAGATGTAGAAGAAAAAGATTTGGATTAAGGTTTAATCTTATAGCAGGGATTTATAACTATGAATTATGAAAGTAGATAAGGAAGGATTTTTACGCACCAGGTCTAATGTTTTGTAGAAATCCCATTTCTGTTTTAGACAATTTATCGGTAATTATATCGGTAATTATATCGGTATTATTTTTAATTGGTAATTCTAAAATAGCTTTTTCAATAGAATTTAACATGAATTCTATAAATTCAGTGGAGTCTGCTGTTTTTTCTGCACGTCCTAATACTGCATAATATTCAGTCTGATTTTTATGAATAATTGTTTCAATTGGTATCCATGCAAACATTTCATGCCATTTGTTTAAGACCAATGTTTGCCATAATCTTCCCATACGTCCATTACCATCGGCAAATGGATGTATGAATTCAATTTCAAAATGTAAGACACTGGATTTTATTAAAGGATGAATATCTGAATTTTTTGCCCATTCGAATAAATTTTTGATAAGTTTTTCAATATATTCTGGTTTTGCTCCCAAATGCACTATCTACTTACCAGTAGGTATACTAAGGTTTAATATTGCTTATTGAATAGATATTAAAATATGTAATAGAAATTGTATTTTTGCAGCTAATAAATTTTAATTTATATTTTTAACGGTAAAGATACCGATATGTAATAAGCTAAGGAGTTGATGTATGGTATATTTTTAGACATGGTGAAGCATTTCATAATAAAGAAAAAATAAGACAAGGAATTTGTAATTCTTTGTTGAGTTTAAAAGGGGTTGATCAGTCTAAGTCCTACGCTTATAGATTAATGGAAAAGAAAGTAAATTTTGATGAATATGAATTATTCTCCAGTCCAATGGTAAGAACAATACATACATTACAAATTATGTGTGAAATAAATAAGATAAATAATTTTTATAAAAAAATACAAATAGATACTTTGTTATCGGAAATTGATATTGGTGATTTTAAAAATATGTATTGGGACGATGTAAAAAACAAATACAGTAAAGAAAGCTGGGAAATAAGAGACATTTGGAAATATCGTTTTCCAAATGGTGAAAGTTATATTGATTGTTTCAATAGAATTGAAAAATTTGTAAAGAAAAATGAATGCAAGAAAAATCTAATAGTGGTTTCACATGGGGTGTGTGTGTATTTTTTATTGAACATTCTACAAAATAGAAAAAAGAATTTTTATCCATTGAGGAATCGAGAACAGACCAAAATTATTTCTTTGAATTCAATTGTGACACAAAAAACATAAACACTTTATGATTTATTTTTTATTAAACATTACAAATCAAAACCAATCTCTTTTCTCCTTATTTTTCATGAATAAGTTTGACTCAATTCCAAAATTTATAGCAAACAATTTTTTGTAAATCCCGATAATAAGAACCTACGTTTTTGTTTGTGTTTAAAATTACCGCCCGAACCGAATTAAACCACAAAATGAATTTGTTTTTACAAAGATAAACTATTTTTTTAATACTCTATCAAAGTACATTGCATATGCAGCAAATGCGAAAAAGATACCCATATACCATTTTGTTTCTGGGCTTGAATAAATAAATTTAAGAGTTCCAACAACAGCATTCCAAAAATTGTTCATATTATACATTGTAAATTATATCTGACTCTTATCACTGTAGTGTAGATTGTCATTTTTCTTGAGGATCTGGTAATTGTTACACATATAAGTATATAATCTTGTTATATTTGTGCTTTTGGAACAATAGAAAACCTGAGATCTATCAACTATCTTACAAATAGTTTCAAAACTTACTTTTACATCACTTGATAAACTTTTATATAAACTCTTACGATTAACATTAATCTGTTTTGCTATTTTTTATTCATACTTATTGCTCTTGCTACATCATTTAAAGCAGATATAAATAATTTAGGGTTGTTTTCTTCTATTGCTGCTTCCAAATAACTTGCAATATCTTCCTCTGTTTTTAGATAATCTGCAACATCTCAATTAGTAACTTTTATTTTTCCCATATAAACTCATCTTTATTTATTTTTTTGCTTTTCTATGTCTTTTTGTTGTGATGATTTATCACTACCACATAACAACAGAACAAGAATATCGTTTTTATATGAATAGTAAAGTCTATAACCTACTCCGCAATTTGTCTTCATTTCAAACAAACCATCACCGACACTTTTATGATCGCCAAAATAATTATCATCCTCTATCCACTTTATTCTCATATATGTCTTATTTTTTAATATATTGTCTTTCAATTTTATTATATCTAATCATTAAAAATTTCTGTTTTCATTACTAAGACGCCTAAACATAACAAAATTATTTTTATCATTCTTATAATTTAAATATTGCCTTTTTCTCTTTTAAAAAAGATAAGTTTTTGTGACATTTTTTGTGACATTTTGTTTTTGATTGCTAATGATAGATGCTGATTTATTTGATCGATAATGATGGATTGTAAATAACAAAAAATAGCAATGAAATAAGTTATTTTATAAGTGAACTCTCTTTCTTTCTCTTTCTCTCTCTTCTTTCTTATAAGAAGACGAGAAACAGAATTTAAAATCATGTTCTTAAACATGGTCATATCTTGCTGTTATTAAAATAGTAATAATTGCTTATAAAAAAGCAAAAACATTTCCTATACTATTTGCTCAAAAAAAGTGGAAAAGTATTTATTTAGTAAACTTCACAGTTTAGTGTAATCTCATGTATAGGACATACTCCATAACAGCTATCTGTCCAGCTAAACCTATATCCTAAATTCCAACTTTCGATCAGCGGTTTAATTTTAAAAAAATCTCTATAATTATGATAAACACTTAAAATTAGAGTTGGTTTTTGTTCTTTTATTGTTTTTTCTGCTCCTAACAACATGTCCCATTCACCACCCTCAATATCAGTTTTGATCAAACCAACTTTTAAATTATTGACTGAGACAAAATTGTCTAATGTATCGACTCTACATAAATTTCTACCACCATACTCAAATTCTCGTTCGCCCGTCTCATTAGCCAAAGCAAGATTAGTAGGAATAACATTATTTAATTGGTTGAGTTCAATTGTTTTGAAAATATTATTATAATTGTTCAAAATTGGTTCAAAAGCATAAATTTTATGGTTTGGGAACATTTCATTTAGAATTAATGTGGAATCACCACATAAAGCACCAACATCAAAAATAACCCGATCATTCGGTATTTTATTAGAAAGTTCATTTAATTTGTATTTATCATAAAAAATAGATGGTTCGAAACTACATACTGGCAGTCTAAAATTGCCGAGTTGATAATAATCGTCAACTTTTTTTATACTATATTCGATACTATTCATCTTTTTAAATTTTATTAGCTCATCGCGAGTATAAATATCATTTTTTTTGTAAATCCCATCAAACAAGGCAACATTTTCCAACCTATCCAAAATATGCCTTAACTTTTCTTTCTCTTTTGGTATGAGATTCTCTAAAAGTATTTCAGAATCTCGTTCATATTCGTTCCAATCAACTCCCAACAGATTGAAAATGCCTTTCTTTCTCCATTCCTCTCTCTCTCTCTCTCTCTCTCTCTCTCTCTCTCTCTCTCTCCATACTTCTTTCTAAAAAGATGTCTATTTCTTTTCTTTAAAATAAATACACAACAAAGACTGGTAAAAAATTTATTCATATGTTTTTTTTCCTGGAAGATAGAATATGGAAACGATAAATGCAAAAATATCTATTTTGTATGAGATTGACTAATAAAAAAGTTGGTTCTTCCTTTTTTTGCAAGCAACATATTCTTCCTTTTCTTCTTTTATATGTCTTATCTGCTTTTTATTAAGTCAATCCCAGAATCTGACTTATGGTTATTCTAATAGTATAGCATATCTTTGTATTTTAGTAAACTCCAATATTCATTTCCGGTTTTCTTTTCTAATTTATCTAATATATTTTTTATATTCTCTAAAATTGGATTTACCGATTCATACGTATAATTGATAGCATCAATTTCAATTTTGTCTCTAAATACCTTTTTGGTGTTTATTAATTCATTTTTTTCTTTAAATAATTCATTAATTAATTTAGCATATTCTTCCAACATTTTTTTCTCACTTTTAAAGACAGATATTGGCAGAATGTTTTCTGCTTCTTTGATACCATTTATTAGAAAAGTTCTATAGGACAAAACATCTGGAATAATTATATTTTCCAATATTTCAAGTAGAGTGTTTATTTCTATAAGTTTATTGGTCTTATAAAGGTCAGACCAAGCACTACATCTTGATTTCAATTCAATTTCAGTTAAAACATCAAAATTCTTAAAGAGTTTAAGATTCTTTGGGGCAATATATTCCTTTAAAGAAGTTAATAATTTTTGATTTACATACAAACCTCTTTTTATCGCTTCCTTTTGCCATTCTTTGCTATATCCATCCTTTTCAAATCTTATATTTTTAGTTCTCATTATAATTTTTTGTAATGTATGTAAAAGTGTTTCTTCAAATGTTTCTGTTGCTTTTTGCTCTTTTTTGATGAGGTTGATGATTTTATCAATTGAATCGGCAAGAATCGTATTTAGAATAGTCATTGGGATTGCAGCATTCTGGCTGCTACCAACTCCTCTAAATTCAAATTTATTGCCAGTAAAGGCAAAAGGTGAAGTTCTATTTCTATCCGTGTTTTCTCTTTCAAAATTTGGCATTTTCTTAAAATTCGAATATATCTTTGCTTTTATATTGTCTATTTTGTCGCCCTTTTCAATAGTATTTAAAGTTTGATTTAAAAAATGTCCTAAAAATATTGATAAAATACTTGGTGGTGCTTCATGGCCACCCAATCTTCTTTCATTTCCACTATTAGCGATAGAGGAAATAAGTAAGTCACTATAATCATAAACTGCTTGGATTGCAACAACTATGAAAGTTAAAAATTGTAAATTTTCTTTTGGATCAGCAGAACACTGTAAAAAGTTATTACCTTCATTGTCACTAATAGACCAATTTAAATGTTTTCCGCTTCCGTTTACATCTAAAAATGGTTTTTCATCAAATAAAGCAACTAATCCGTTTTTTCTTGCAATGTTAGACATTACGATCATCAGTAATTGATTGTGATCGTTTGCTAAATTGTCCTCTTCAAAATAAGGGGCAAATTCATATTGATTTGGAGCAACTTCATTGTGTCTTGTGGTTATGGGGATTCCATATTTTATACATTCATTTCCAACTTCATCCATATATTTTAAAATTTTGCTATTTATATTTCCAAAATATTGATCTTGCATTTGTTGTGTTTTTGGCGCCCTCAAACCAAATAATGTTTTGCCAAGCATCCTTAAATCATCTCTTTTATTATAAGCGGTTTCATCTATTAAAAAATATTCTTGCTCTAAACCGGCAGTTAAAAACACTTTTTGTGGATTTTTACCAAAAAAACTTAATAATTCTTTTGCCTTTTCATTTAAGGCATTTTTTGCTTTGAGTAATGGAAGTTTCAGGTCAACAGATTCTCCATTATAAGTTATAAAAGTTGAAGGAATGCATAATGTTTTAATTCCATTGTCATCATAAATAAATACTGGACCTGACGCGTCCCATGCAACATAACCCCTTGCTTCAAAGGTCACTCTTAAGCCACCAGAAGGAAATGAACTTGCATCGGCCTCTGCAGAAACTAAAGCATTGCCGCTAAAATTTTCGATAGGTTCTCCCTTTTTATCCAAAGATAAAAAAGTATTATGTTTTTCGGCAGTTTTGCCATTAAGAGGTTGAAACCAATGGGTAAAATGTTTTGCACCATTATTGATTGCCCAATTTTTCATTGCAATAGCAATCTCATTTGCCTGTCCTTCTGTGATTTTTTTATCACACAAAATCCAATCCTGAAGGGCATTATAAGTATTTTTTGATACAAAATCTTTAATTTTTGTATTATCAAATACATTATTTTTATAAAATTTGACTAAATTAGAGTTCATTTCCTTTTAAAATATCAAAACTAATATAAGTTTAAACATTTTTTTATAAAAAGCAAATAGTAGATATATTTTTGCATAAAAATGAAAATATTTTTTATGAATTTTGGAAAAAATCAGAAAGTAATATAGTTTAACCATGTACATAATGTTGTATTTTAATTTAACAATTGTGAAAACTTTATTTTTAATTTTGTTTTTGGTCCGTTTGTCAATATTATTCAATAACCGATCCAATGTGAAGCAACTATAAAATTGATATATAAATTTGTCTTTTGCTTTCAATTTGTTATAATTGGCTTGATTTTTTACTGGAACGTCGTGGTTATTTTATATAAAAAATATAAACAGTTTGTGATTTGTTTTATTTGCTTTTTTTTGATGAATTCTTCGTTGAAGGCGGCAGATGAGTGTTATAAGATTAATATTAAGAATATTAAGCCCAATATAGTTTCTACCAGTACCAGGGTTACTGGTGGTCACAATAGAGGGTATTCTACAGATTTGAGGGAGGTGCTTATTAATGAATGGGATTGGGTTGGAAGTGATGATAATATAAAAGTCAGTGGCCTTAGCGGTTCCAAAGTTATTATGGTGGAAAATCATAATTGTGGTTATTATACTTTTTCTGAAATTGATGAGGATAAGAATCATGAATTAAATCCTGGCAAGATTCAGAATCTTTTGAAATATTGTAATGCCGATCCTGATATACCAGGAGAAACACTACAAGTTAGGAATTCTTGTGAAAGAGGAGAGACAGAAATGGGTGATGCTCAGGGTGGTGGTAAATATTGCTGTCCCAATAATAGGTTGCAAAGATATTGTAATGCTACCACATTGGATGCTTCTGGTGTTTGTGTTGGTGTTCAAGGAATTTCAAAAGAGCCCAAGAATTCCAGTGGTAAGGATGATCCAAATTTTTGTACCGTAACATATTTTTTGCCTAAAAAATTTACTGGTATTGATAGCAATAGGTCGACTGGTGGTGGGGTGGCAACGGATACTGATAATTATAAACTTTCAAAAATTGGTAGCGTTGATGATAGTGTAAAGGAGACTTGTCGTCCTTGTGACAGTCTGTCTTTAATGGAATTCAGGGCTGTGAATAATAGGTCATTCAAAAGTGATGGCAAAACAAATGTACCAGATGTTGGTTCTTGTCCTGAAGGTGATATTGATTGTATAATTAATGGTGCACTTGGTGCATCTGTTTCTATGGGGAGTGCCACTTATAAAAAGTATTGTTCTCCTACTTTATATTGTAACGAGATGACGAAACCGGAAGTTTTTCCGTTTTTGTGGGTTAAAGGTGCAGGCATTCCAAAGCTAGAGTTTGTTGGCGAAAACATATCATCAAATTCTGAAGTTTACCATTGTAGGATACATCAATGTCCTCGTCAGGCTACCACTTCATCTCAATGTCCTACTTCATTTGATAAGTTTTACGCACCTTCTGCTGAGGTTTTGCATGATGATGTTTTTGGTGGGAGCAAAAAGAAATACATTCATCTTTATGAAAGAGACATATTAAATAACTACGATTATGCCAAAAATAACATGAGGGATAATACTTGTGAGATGTTAGATTATAAGGTTGAAGGTTGCAATAAATATAAGTTGCCTGATTCTCTTTCTTTCTTTTGTAATAAAGTATCTTGTGCCGATGAGACCTCTATTAGAAATGTGGTGCTGAGAAATGGCGATGGATGGGTTTGTGACGAATACACTGGTGTTGATAATGGGGTTACAAATAAAGAGAGTAAATATGCTCTTGTTTCTCAAGCAAAAACTATCTTAAAAGATTATAACGAATTTCGTGGAAATACAGGTAGTGAAGATTATTCCTCATCATGTATCAGAACGGTTGATTGTGGGTTGAGTGCAAACGCTTCAACTGAATTATGTAGAACTAGTGGAACTAAAAGTGAACCTCAAGATATTGTAGATGATTTCTCTTTCTATATGAGGCCAACTCCTTCACCGAGAGCGACGGAAATAGTTTGCCAAATAACAGATAGTACTGATGGCAAATTACATACGTATGGAAAATATTATAATGATTATCATAGTAATCATAGAGGGGACAATATTAGCGGTGGTGGTTATTGTGATGGTGGGCGTGGTGGTAATATTTCTTGCGATGGGGATGGTGTAACAAAAGAATTTATTAATTGTGTCGATAAAGGCGGTACAGTTAAGGTCATATTAAAAAGGACGCTATTTGGACAAAATGATATTCCTCTGCACCCAAATTGGGACAAAGAACATCTGGTGCTTTATGTTCTTTTGGGGGTGTTGATGCTTCCGATTGGGTTTGGGGTACCTACGTCGGTTTGGTATGCATTGACTGAGCCAGGCAGAAAAACGCAAGCGAAACATTATGAATATTCTCAAAGTAGTGTTGTTGCCATAAAACCAATTAGCAGTTTGAATGAAGGTGATAGCAATAAACTTAAACAAATGTTTTGTGTTAGTTCATCCGATTACAGAGGCAAATTTGAAACGAGGAAGATTACAGATATTATTGCTGGTGGAAAGGGTCGAACTTATGAAGAAAATAATTATTACAGCGCGGAGTTTGGTATTTCTGCTACAGAAATTACCAATGGTGGTTTGTTGCCAATACCACTTGGTATTTGTGATGCTTCGAATACTGGTGTTGTGGATACATCATCAACTTACACTTGTGGAAATAACGGCAATTTTTGTAATGAGCCATATCATGATAGTTACTATATAAGTGGTAATCCGCGTTTTGTGTTTGATGAAAAGCAACCAAGAGTTAAGCACGTTTCAGTCACTGCTTGTCTAAGATTTAAACCGCTTGGTGAACTTAATGTGTGTGGAAAAAGGGAAACGAGGGTTGATTGTGCGTTTGGTACTTGTAGTTTTCAAATGAATGGTGGTGATGAGTGTGTAACCATGACTGTTACTGATGATGAGGATTGTACATTAGAAAATGTTAATAGTGGTTCAATTACTCCAAATAATGCAGCTACCTGTGTATCAAGGACTATTTCTAATGGGACGTTTAATAGTTTTAGATTTAGAGCGAGAAAGATAGGTGCCAAATATTATGTCTTTTTGGATAGGACCTCTGGAGGTTGTACAGGTAAAAATACGACATATGCAGTTGCTGCGAGTTCCGATATCGATGAAATCAGAGATGCTGAGAATGTTTATGGGACATGTGCTATAGCGGAAAAAAGTGATGATAATTCAACAGCATTAGGATTTAAAAGGATATTTTGCAGGGATAATATGACAGATATATCTGCAATGAATACATGTATTGATGGAGCGCGTGGTGCCTGTAATGCCAGTTGGGAGGAAGGGAAAGATGGTAACGAAGGGAAACTTAAAAAGAACACAACAACACTTAATGGGACTCATGGTAGTTTTTTTAATGTCAGTGAGTTTATGGGACCAAATCCTAAATATGGTTTAATCGGCAAGTGTAGTGAAAAAGATGGTGATGGTAATATCATTAATGTTGGTACTTTATTTAAAAACGATAGCACAGGTTTTGCAGATTATGGTTGTAAAGTGATAGAATTTAAAAGACGGGATGAATATAATCATATAGATAATCCAGATTTTTCAAAAAGATCAAGACATTCAGTTGGTCCTTGGTATAAAGGGAGATTGACTGGTATCAGTATGTTGGATGATAATAGTTTGTCTGATAACAATTGTGATGGCAAAATCACCGATGAAGATGTTTATGGTGAACATTTATTTAAAAATCTTAATTGTTCTGCCATGTATGAATCTAATTACAAGATAAAGTCGAGAAATGGTAATTATGTTCTTGTTGAATCAGATAAGTGGTGTGAAAATTACAGAGAAGAAGGATTTAATAAGAATAGGTATTCGTACAGATTTGGTGGTGGTCCTGAAAGGATACAGCTTGTAAATGAGAAATGCTATACTTTAAAGATAGACAAAAAATCCAATACCCTTAAAGATGGTGAGGAGATTTGGTGGAAGCCAGAAGACAAAAAGAATGATAAAGATAAAGGTGACTGGATGGCGGTTGATGTGGTTCAGTATATTGGTAATAATCAAATTGATGGAAGTTCAAATCCTTTGAATGCAAAGAATTGTGCAGTTGATAACGTGTTAGGATGTAGGGGTGTTTATAGTGAGATGAATTACGAGACTGGTGAGAATGGTGTTTTGACAGGAAGATTTATAGTAGAACAGCAGGGTGCTTCCGTACCGATTCCTTTACCAACACCTGTTTATTGGAGATATGCTACTGCTACCAATACGCCTAATTTATTTATGCCTATAGTTGAGTTGCATTCTTATAGAAAAGTTAATACATCAAATTATCTTCTGGTTAGAGGGACTAGTGATGAGGTGTTAGACTTCTTTGCTCCTTCAATTAAATTGAAATATCATACCACAGTACAAACTGATGCTGATGCGACAACAATATTTTTCTCACAAACATCGGTTAGTGGTTCGATTTCAACAAATTACAATGGTAGTATTATATCTACTGACTATAGATTTAAAAAATACGGACAAATTTATCCAACCCCAAGAGGTTTGGCTTGTGCATTTCAAGTTTCGTTAACCGGAAATGAAACACAAATTGGATGTTTGTCAAGGGGAACGCCTCCACTTAACAAATTTGCGATGGTTGCTGATGAATCTGGTAGATTAAAGTTAGAGCCTTTTGTAAAAGCGTTTTTTCATAATGGTGATACGTATCCTAGTTCTGATGCCATTACTCCTACTGTTGGCAAAGAAAGAGATGACTTTTTAACAACTAATGCTGTTGAAGATGTCAGGGAGAGAAAAAATTTGTTATTGAGAGTATACGGAGTGTCTTCTTGTGCTTCACTTCCACTTAAGGAAGATGAATCAAAACACTTGTCTAGTGTTCCTGAACCACGAAATACTTGTAATAGTTATGATGCATTGTTAAACGGTATAAATAGCTACCGCAATCTTCGTGCTATGGATTATGGTTATGCTTCTGGTTATCCTATTTTTATGACCTCTAGCTATTGTAGTCAATTGCATTATTCATGTGTTAAAAATGTTAATTCATTAGAATATTATCGTGCAAATCCCGATGTGGAAGGAGCGGAAACCCAAATTATAGTTTTAGAGGGTAGAATCAGAAATTGTGAAATGCAGATTGAAAATTTCTGTACCACTGCCAATGGTGGAGAAAAAACAATTCAATTTGATGATGACGTTGATTCTGCTAAGCTTACAAACATCAGGGAAAATTGGTATGTTAATGGTGCTTTTAGTGAAATGTGTGCATCTAGTGGTTTTGAAAAGTATTTTGAAGAGGGTAGTGTTCATCAAACAAAAGTATATGCCATAGATCTTGATAGAGTTTCTACTGAAAGAATAGATGGAATTGGTAAATGTGTGTTGGATAACACCGTTAACGGTAAATTAAATCCTGCTTGTAGAAGAGAGTTTTATACAGAATACTGTGATAGGGGAGATGATTGTAAACCTCTTGCTGATATTTTGCCACAGAATTGTAGTGTATCTCTTAAGAATTGTGTTAGGAAAATTGACTGTAGCTGTAGTGGTGATGCTTGTTTGGGTTTGGATGAGAGATGTTTTAAGCCTGGTTACAATCTATTTAGAACTATTTTGTCGAATGATAGTGGGGGAGATGTACCTCCGACCGTGGATAATGTCTGTGCTTGTAAACTTGCTGGTCTTGGTTCCGATGGTTTTGATCAAAACATTATGGAGGTTAGAACTATAACTCCTAGAGAGTTAGGTATTTGTGCCCCATTGCAAACTCAAAATTTTTGTGCTCCTGTTAAGTATTACGATGCAAATAAAAGTTATGAGTTTGACGGTGGAAGTGGAAACGCGTTAGATAAGATTGTTTCTCTCTTTTACTCTAATATATGGAGAACTTATCAAAAAATCGAAGGTAGATATTATATAGCGGAAGATTTAGGACATGCTGAATTTGAAAGGTCTAATATTTGTAGAGATTGTGGTGGGTTATCTGGAACTGCGCTTACTGATTGTCAGGCTTGGAATGAGAATTTCTGTTTAAGTACTGAATATACCTATAATAGATTGACTGGTGAAGAATGTCCTGGTGGTAGCGGTACTTCATGTGTCAGAGGTAATTTTGCTATCGGGCAATGTGTTGGTTTTTGGAGAAATAAGAGTGAGAATATAACTCCGATTGCTAATTGTGTTGGAATAGATCAAAATACAGGTAGATCTTGTAGTGATTTTTCTGTTAGTTCTTGTGTTCCAAGGTTGCAACTTGTTGATAATACAGAGTGTGTAAGATATGTTTGTCCATTTGTTAACGAAAGCGATGTGTATCATGACGGGTTTAGTGAAGAAAAGGATTATAGTGAATATGATGCTATGACGTCTGATGATAGGGGTGTTAGGCATGGTTATGCTTTGTGGAATGAATACAAGAAAGGGTCTGATGTTGATAGATGTATTTTAGACGAGAACTGTGAATTCCATGATTATGATGATGAGGGAAGAAATATATATCAAGCTGATTTACCACGGGAACAAAGATCAGATTATAGAAGTGGAATTGAAAATGGAAGGGGTGACGATATTGAGGAAAGAGTAGCGAATTTCTGTGCTCAGGGTTATGGTCCTGCTGGTAGTAACTATATTTTAAGAAAATATATGGCACATTTGTTGCCACAAAATACAGGCAATGTGTTTGATACGACAGGAGAAGGCGATCTGGGTATGATTGGTTATATAAGAGCACAAAATGAATATGTTAGGAAAGTGTTGGGTGCTAATATTGGTTTCTATGGACATAGAAATATTATGAGAAGGTTACCTCAATCTTATAATTTAGATAGTTTGCATTCATACAATATATCTAATGCGGATGACTTTAAAGATTATATGAAGTTCTCTGCTTTCGCCAGATATTATGGATTGGAACATTTGCCGGTTAGATATTGTACTCAGACTGGTGAATGGCAAAGCCCATCGGATTTGTATAATTTACATGGAGTATCGCCATACTATAAAGCAAACACTACTTTTGAAAGTCTTGCGAATGATACAGACAAGGGGATTATAAATGATTTGGGAAGAATAAAAGGGGAAGATATTTTGAACAAGAATAAGACTTCTATGAATATAGATGGTTCCGCTGTCAACATAAATGCCAAATATTGTGAAAGATTGTATTGTCCTGGTTTTGATGAAGAGTATGCTGGTTTTCTATCATTAGAGAATTCTTGTGATCCAGCCAATACTGATCCAGCTATCTCAAATCCAAATTGTCCTGTTATACCTGTTAATGGTAGTGGAAATACAGTATCAATTACAAGGGCTGGTGTACCTGTTACATACAATGTATATTGGAACAATTCCGGCGTGAACAGATTCCAGTATCCAAATGGTTTGTATAACTCTTACGCTCAATTAAATTACGTGGATACTAATTCGAAGGATGTTGGGTATGTTAGTAGAACTTCGCCATACGATGATCCTAGAAATGCCACTCTTTATGAGAGTTTTTATAACAATGCTTACTATACACCAACGCCACCATCTGCATTTGATACAAGAGGAAATACAGAACTTATGAATAAATACACTATATGGAGGCATGCCGCTGGTGCTTCTTGGGATAGTGTTACCGCTCCTAGGGCTCCGGGTGTGGATTTTATTAAAGTTCAGGGAAAATGTATAAACGAAAGAAAGTTCTTTACATCTGATACTGTGTTAGTCAAAGATTTTGAGGGACAATATAATTCAGCTTTCAGGGTACATGGTGCAAATAGCAATATTGGGTTGACTACAAAGAAATCATTAAAAGCGCCAAACCAAGATAAGTATGTAATGGTAACTAATATATTGAACGAGTTTATTTCTACATTAGGTTCAAAAGAACCTACAAGATATTGTGGTAAATTTGGTCAATGGAGTGCTGTTAATAATGGTTGTGTTTCAGCCTGTGAAGCATTGGATCCATTTAGAACAGAGTTTTTTGATGCTAATTATAATGGTTATTTAGAGAATTGGGAGATCACTTCTTTACTCGCAAGACCAACATTTAGTAGAGGAGCAAATGTTAGATGGGAAAATAAGAAGCGAAATGTTCTTCAAAATGGTATCCAAAATTGGAAGAGATACAACCCAAGTCAAAGATATGCCGATGATGTTTCCAATATAAAATTGATATCAAGTGGTGGTAAGTCCGTTAAGGATTTTATGAAATATTTTTGGGAAGATTGGACAGGGAACAAAGATAATTCTGGTGCTATAGTTGGAATGCCTTGTGTTGTGGAGGATAAGGAAGGAAATAAGATTGATGATCCGAATTGTGGAACAGATGTGATTACTTTACAAACAGGGTATGGTGATTATTTAAGTAAAGCAAAGTTTGCTAGTGGAGTTGATGAAAGCACAGAAAGAAATGGTGTAAGAACAAAAACACCGACATGGGAAAGAGTTGATGCAGAGGACGTTGATTGGTATAGTGTGGTTTATGATAACAACGGTAACATAACTAATATAGAATTCAAAAAAGGTAAGAATTATCATGGTTATTTATTTGGGGATAAATATACAGGTGGTGCTAAGTGGCCTAGATCGTTATCGTTGAAACCTTCTCATATGATGGAGCGTGGCATAGTAAATGATTCTGATGTCAATTCACAATATATTTATATTTCTGATGCAGCTAAAGGTATTGATAAAGTTTATGTAAAAGGAGAATGTGTAGCTTCTGTTGGTCCGAGATATCAGTTAGAAAAAACGAATTGGTTGGAAGATTTCCCTGATGAAGGTGTTACTTTTGTTAGAAGTGGTCCTACTAATATACATGTGGCCGGATTAGAAGGTAAAATAGCCAAAGCAACTGGAGGTGCTCCATATAGAGAATGTATGGAAGATGGAACTTGGGGGAAAATTCATAATCCTTGTATAAACTTTAAGACATGTACAGATTTCACTTTAAATACTAAGAATATTTTACAGTTAAATGTGGATAATTCTGCTGAATCATTTAATACTCCAAGAACTGATTTTGTTAGTGGGTTTATAGATAATAATGCAGTAGATAAATCTTCTGGAAAATTAACTCATACCGCAAAAGATGAGAGAGGCGCTTCTTTTGGTTTTAGAGTGGTTAAAGCTGAAGATGCACAACAAAATGAGAAACTTGGCGAACAATATGCATATGTTGGAACATTGAATGGTGGTGCAGTGACTATTGGTCAAGCAGAAGCTGGGGATGATGTTAATATAAACACTGAGTGTCAAACTGTGAATACTATGTTCTTAGAAAAAACCATTGACGGTAGACCTGTGAATGCAGATAGGAGTAATGTGGCAATGATTGGTAGAACCTGTGATACAGGTGCTGGTTTGTGGAAAAGTGGTTATGCAAAATACGATTGCAAAATGAAAGCGTGTGGTGACGTTTCTTACGTAATTGGTGGTGAATCTGGTGGTTTAGATAGTGATAAAATTGCTATTGTTGATTATAAAGTTGACAGAAAAGGTGGAGCTTTCATTGTCTCTGGAGGAACTATTAACGAGTCTAATGTGATAAATTCTGTATCTGGTATTTATTATCCTAAATCATCTGGGTATCAAGGTGAAGTTAAATTTGGTAAATACAATACCAACAGTGGTACAGATGACAGGCAGGTTTTCACAAATTACGAATTTATGGCAAAATGTCCTAACGGGTATGTTTGTAAAGATTGTCCAAACAATATGTTGAAATTCACTTGTGATCTACCTTCTAATCCAAATTCTGATTCAAGACCTTTTTGGACAAGAACTGGTGAATGTGTTGCTCTTAGTTGTGTTTGGCAAAATGATTACAATGCTCGTAATGGTGCTGGTAAATCAGAGGATGTTAATAAAAAAGATGGAAGAGCAATGATATACGGAGAATATGTTAATTTCGATGTGAATGGCAAAAGAGATATTAAAAATTACAAGGTAAATAGTGGTGTTTTACAAGGTCTTGATTGGTCAAATAGATATATGGTATTGCCAGAAGCTAACTTAGAAGATGAAGATAATGAATCTATTATCAATGTTGCTGGTGGTATTCCACGTTTTGATTATGCTTCTTTCTATTATCCAAACCACACAAATTATGATAATCAAAATATAAGTGATGCTATTCTTTTAGACAGAAAAGTGATAACACCTCCACCGGCTTTAGGCACCACTCAATATAATTATAATAGTAATTCTTCTAATAAGAACATTGTTTTAACAAGATATCCGTATTTAAGCAGAACATCTATTATGATTAATGATAATAATAATGGGTTAATAGATAATCACCATGCGGATGATGTGAAAATAGGGGATTCAAATACGCCTATTAATCCTCCTCGTTATATGGCAAACAATACCGTTGGAGTTGATCCTAATGTTCCTTCTTACAGAAAAACTTGGAAAGTTCATACCGATAGCAATGGATCGACCTCTATAAATAAGGATAAATATTTCTTGTTCCCAGACAATAAACGTAACGAGAAAAATGAGTTTTCTAAGTCGTTCCCTAAGGTTTCTTCTGTTGTAAGTGGAGAATGTAATGGTAGTATCGAATGTCCTGTTAGCCAAATAATAACAAAGGCTGGAAGAGTTAGTGTTGGTACTAAAGTCAGAATGGACGCATTTTGTGTTAGAAGAAAAGGTTTATTCTATCCGAAGAATAGGGCGATAATTGCTGAATGTGTTGTTCCTGTTACTGGTCCTACTGAAGATCCAAATTCTAAATGGGAGCTTCCTGGCACTAGAAATTATGATCCTGATAATGGTATAGGTAAAAATGCGGATTGGGACAAAAGAAATGCCACTGCTGTTTGGGATGTAAAAGTATATTCTGATTATGCTAAAAAAACATTGGTTACTGGTGGTAACAATCCAATTGAACTTGGTGGTAATGATTTTGGAAAATGTATAAGAGCATGTGACATTAGAGATATTTATGAAGATGGCACAGAAATTAGAAAGAGTATGGATAAAAATCATTTGGTTCCACATTTATTAAAGTGGACTGGAGGCAATCCGAATGATGATTCTGAGTTTAAGGAAAGAGAAAAGCAGAGAGACAATATCAAAAAACTCATGTTTGAGATTAGAGACAAAGAAAGAATGTTCGGTAGTAAATTGGTGGCCAGAAAGGGTATTATTGCTAGAGATATAGAAGACACAAGATCTAGTTTTTGTTCTGATGTGAGTGCGTATAGAGATGCATTTTACGATAATCCGTATTATGCCGATTATAATAAAGACAAGATAACTTTGGGATCTTTAACGAGTAGAATTAGAAATTTACTTAGTGAAATTGGTGGAACAGATGCTAAAATTACAGAGATTGGCAGTGTTATCATCGGTTTGAATGAGGAAATTGAAAATGACAGGGGCGGTATTAGAAGAATAGCGGATGCTGTTAGTAGTAAAAATGAAAATATTAGTACTATTATTAACAAGGTAAGAAGTGATATTTCTAGTATTGCTACCTCTATTCCATCAAGCAAAATTAAAGAAATTACTATTACTGATACAGGTGGTGCACCTGGCAAAATATCATGTTTGACTGAAAATTCTCAAGCACAATTTAGGGAAAAAATAGAAGAGTATACCGTTTTAATGGACAGTCCTATGTGTACTGGTAAAGATCCTAATGAAAAATCTATATCGTTGGGTGATTATAGTGGTGTTCCAGGTAAAACCCTTTGTTTTGCTTCTGGGGCCAAAGCAAATTTTCAAGCGAGACTGGAGAATTATGAGAATATAATTTCAACTACTCGTTGTTGTGGCAATGGATCGTGCGGTAATGGAATGAGTATTGCACAATTAGAATCAAGACTTCGGGATATTCTCAATGAAGTAAGAAGTATTGCCAATGATAATTCTTTGAATGCAATTAAAGATGTTGTAGAAAGATTGAGTTTTGCTTCCGATGATAGTGGTGCTTTTAAAATAGTGGATCCTCCTATTGGTGATATTGCGACTGATGGAAAATTGATGATGTTAGTTGATGGTCAGTCTGGGATTGCTGCTCGAAAGATTAATGGGATATATACTGTTATGTCTGAGGAAGATGGTGGCGGTGTAAATTGTACTGGTGATTTTGTCTGTCAGGTTGTGGATCGGGAGAATGGGCGGACTTGTGTTCCTTTGACAGGTGAGAATGGAGAGACATCTGAAATATGTTCTGAGCGAGATGATGGTTATGGTCTCACTATTTCTGACACAAATCATAATTACAATGTCAATAAGGTTCTTAAAGTTATCAGAGTAAAAAATGTTGATGTTAATAATGATGTGACCGTTCCAGATAGTACAAATGTTATTTTACCATTCATTTCCCAAAATACCACGCTTAAGAGTGTTACAAGAGTTGGCAATAGTCTCTTTATAAATAGAAACGATAATTATGTTGACGTTAAGGATAGTATTTCTAATTTATTGTCTGAATTAAATACTTATTCAAACAATATTAGTTTTAATAACGTTTATTACAATCCAAAAACAAGTGGTTCTGGTGGTAGTATCACAGGATACGATGTGAATTTGGGAAATGATTTGTCCGCTTATGCTGGTGTCTTTGATGATTTTAAGGCAGGTATAAACGAAGTATTGTCTGGTCTTTATTCAATAAAATCATTGTCTAGAGAGATTGGAGAA
Source organism: Rickettsiales bacterium (assembly GCA_031255235.1). Classification (GTDB taxonomy): domain Bacteria; phylum Pseudomonadota; class Alphaproteobacteria; order Rickettsiales; family UBA1997; genus JAIRSX01. The sequence continues at coordinate 4,247 of JAIRSX010000025.1, read as the reverse complement.
GGAATTGAAAATATTAAAAACTTGGAGTTTAAAAAACTTGCTTTGTTGATTCTAATGGCAAATCATAGGTATAAACAAGCCATTATAGCTATAAATAGTGGATTACTTTTTGAAGAAGTCAGTGTGTTGAGTGAATATGAGTCGCAGATTCAAGGAAGGATCGGTGAGTTTGATGGATTGAAAGAGGCATCTCGAAATGGTTTAATAGGAAAAATGTCGGCTTTAAAAACTTCTGCTTTGAGACAATGTAATACTGGTTGTGATAAGGAATATACCGGTAAAACTGATACTGATTGCTATAATATGGTAATTACCAACTATGGAACTTGTAATGAAGATAATAATGATTTTGGTAGTTGTAGTGGTTTATGTCCTGCTGGAACATATAATCCGACAAATATAAACTATTGTAGCAGTCTGGAGGATGATCCTAAAGCGGTGCGGGAGGCAGCTCTCTATCAGGCTAAATTGGATGAGTATCTAATTAGAAATACAAGAGTGTATACGAAGAATAAGGATGGTAAAGAAGTAGTTGGTGTAGAAGGAGTTGATTACTTTAATGAGTGTAATGATGAATCCGCTTGTGAGGTTGAAGATTCCAAAGTTAGTTTTGACGATATTAAGGAAGAAAATAATTTTACCAATAAGATGAATAGATTTGTTGTGGGTAATGGTCAATATGTTAAATTCAGTTGTGATGAAGAAAATTATTACAAAGGTGATGATGTAAAATATGTTTGTGATACAAGCACTGGTGTTGGTGTTTGGCAATTGTCCGGATCATCAAATTGCAAGAAATATGTTGATGCTATTGCGTATTCTAATTATAAAGTGAGGGCATCATGGGATAGCAAGACTGAGAATAGTGGGTACAATTTTAGTTTGGACAATGAAGTTTCGAGTGTTATTGTACTTCGAAGAAAAGAATATAATGGTGATGATAAAGAAGTGAGTGTAGGAACTGGTGATGTGAGAAGTAGTTGGGTAAATGGTAATGGCGTCGATGGATGGGGTAGGGGTTCTCTTGCTAAATTAGCTGTTGGTTTGTCTTGTACGTTTACATCAAATCTTATTGAGGAATCAAATGGATCAACATGGAATAGGTTGGGTTTGAGTTGCACTAAAGGTGGAGCATACTATGATGCGTGGAAAGGTGCTGCCGGACAATGTAATGAGAAGTATATAGGAAATATTGGTGGAAGTGAGATACCTGTAGATAGGTTTTTGAATGGTGCCAGGGATGGTTGGCCTGGTGCAGAAGATAAATGCGGTTCTGATGATAGAAAATTGGGTGGTCCTAGAGGAAATAGTTCGACATATTCGATCCAATCTAATGTAAATGAAATTTATCATTGTAATGTTGATCGAATTCCTTACGAATCAAATCACCAGAAATTAGTTATAAGATCAGGAGAAACTAGTAAGCAATTGTCAGTATCAAGTCTTTCAATGAGTGTTAAATTAAACGGAAAAGATACTGAGTATTATAAGAAAGGTTCTAAGATATTTGTTCCTTGTACTTCGGATGTTACTTTGAACAAAGAGTATACTGATTCTGTACCTGTAGAGATACTGAAAAAGTTAAGGGGTGGTGTTTACTTTGAATGTGGTGAGGATGGTAAGTGGGATTTGGTTAATAATTATTGTGGTGAGAAGAGTGGTTTTGAAACATGTATAAGAAATGATGATTTGAATGATCCATTGAAGAAAAAAGATGCTTTCAATAAAATTGTGCAAATAGATGTGAAATCTAATCCAGGTAATGGTGATTATAGAAGAGGTCCTGGAACTCACTTTCGTGGCTACATGCATTTGTCTAAAGATCTTTATAGTGATTTTGGTCGGTCGATTCCGCAGGGTGTGACGGGGTTAGGTAATGTTTGTGATACTGGTGGTGCAGGGTCATCTTTTTATGTTAAGAATATAGGTGGTAATTATGATACATTAATTAGTGCTATAGGTGGTTGTGGTGGTAGTGGTGGTAAAGGTCCTAGTGGTAGTCGTTGTTGTGAAAAACAGAGGGATGGTGAGTATTGGTGGTATGGTGTAGGAGGCGGTAGTAATATTTTTAGATCAGATATCATGTTGAATGGTGGTCATATGGGTGATACTAATATTGATAATAGTCTTGAAGTGTCTGTTTGTTACTAGTTTTTAGATTTTATAAAGTTAAGGAGTGGTGGTTTGACTTTGATATATTGTGTGGTTAAGACGGAAAGTTTGTAATCTTTTAGTTGACTTTATAAAAAATATAGGGGAGCAATAAATTATGGTAAAAAAACGAAACAACAAAAGGAAAAAAGGAATCAAAAAGGATTCCATTGTTTCCCAAAAAAATTACAAATCTCACTATAACCAATAACAGCAATAATAACGATGTTATAAACTATGACTACATCAAAAGTAATCATAACTATGAGAGACATACCTGTTATCATAGATAGAGATATTGCAGAAATTTATGGGGTTACCACAAAAGAAATTAATCAAGTAGGAATAAAGATAAATTTCCTACAAACTTTATATTTGAAATTGCCAAGGAAGAGAAAAATGAACTGGTCACAAATTGTGACTGGTTCAATAGTCTTAAACATTCTATAACAAATCCAAAAGCATTTACTGAAAGAGGTTCACACATGATAGCAACCATACTAAAAGGTGAAAGAGTAAAACTACAATGGATATCATTAATACCTTTGCTAACTTTAGAGAGGTAATATATAACCTTAATAAATACATCAAAGCAACAGATAAAAATGAAAAAGCATCTTTTCTTAAAAGAGGGGGATTGCTATTAACTGATATGTTGGATAATGGTATAAAAGATAATACGGAAAAAGGACAGTACAGTAAATACAACAACCACTATCACATTAGATTTGGGTATTCTAAAAGTTGAAAAGAAAACAGAGATTAGCAGTAAAGTGAATAATACTGTCAATAATAATAAAACTAAAAAAGAGGATAAGTAATATGGTAGATTATAGTAAATGTGAATGTAAAATCAACTCATTAAAAATAAAAACTTGACGAAAAATTAATTATTTTGTAAAATTGAAATACATACTCGGAGTCGGTCGCATTGTTGAGTTTTTACTGGTTCAATGGAGCGTCCGAGTTTTTTATTATATATTCAAACATTTCAGTAGTTGTCATGTGTTTTAGTAAATCTAAAATGTTTTTATATTTCTCTTCCAATTGTTTATCAAAAATAATCGGTTCATAGTGAAAAATCCTATTTCTTAATTTCCTTATGTTGTCCAATATATTAAATAATTCATTTCTTTTAAAGTCTTTAAATATATATTTTAAATAAGTATTCCAAATTGTATCTCTATAATTCGCTACAAATAAATTACTCCAAAAACCAAATTCTAAACTTGCTACAACATCACCATTTGTTATATTGTTCTTTTTAATTTTATTTTTTACTTTTAAAACTTCATTAACTGCCCATTTTCCCTTTTCTTTATTCTCACCATCCAATATATTGGATAAATACCAATTCTCTCCAATTTCTTTTATAAGTTTGCTATTACAATAATTTCTTAAAATTATTTCAAAATGATTTAAAAGAGGGTATAAATTTTTACTCACTTCAATGTTATTTTCATAAGATAAAACCGCTTTTTCTTTATCGTTATTGGTGAGTAATAAATACTTATTCAATCTATCTTTTGATAAACAACTTTCTAAAACTTCATAATCTATTGGCATACTATTATGTATGATAGTAGAAGTTTTTAAAAAAGAAATTTTAGATTTTAAATTAAATATTTAAAATATTTGTTTTTTTTATCCTGACGATTATTCGAAAGCAGAAAAAATATGATAGCAATAAAATTCACAATAAAGATTATTTTTTTTCTGTATTTTTTCTTTAATTTTTCTATTTCTTTTTAGCTTTATCCGTTTAGTTCTTTTTCCATTCTTTTTATTTCATCATTTACTTCTTCCGTCAATCCTTTTCGTCTATTTTCTTTTTTCTCCAATAGTTTGTGTATGCACTTGGTTGTATGCCTCTTTTGATACATCTGGTAATTCGTTATATATAGGCAGATCTTTGTTTACATTGCTATTTTTTAGTTCCTCCTGTGCAGCGCTGTCTCCTAAACTTTTTGTTTTCCTATTCTTCCTATTCTTTCTTTGTGTTTTTTTTGGACTTGTTTTTTATACCAGGTCTCTCTATTGGAGTCTCTGTAGCATCCACTACAAATACTTCATATTCCATATTACTTTCTAATACT
>JAIRSX010000109.1 GCA_031255235.1 Rickettsiales bacterium | reverse complement strand
TTCAGTATGCTACCATGTTAGAAATTTTATATGCGAGCGGGTTGAGAATTAGCGAGTTAGTGGAATTGAAAATTGGTGTATTACAAAAAAAATACAGAAAAGATGGATTATTTACATTAGATAATTTTTTTATAGTAAAAGGAAAAGGCAATAAAGAAAGGATTATTCCCATAAATCAAACAGCAAAAAAACAATTGATTAAATACGTTAACATGAGAGATGTTTTGTTAAAGGATAAAAATTCTATGTGGTTGTGGAATAATCTCTCATCTAAAGTAGATAAACATGTTACAAGACAATCTTTTGCTTTATGGTTAAAGGATTTAGCCGCCCAAAATAATATTGATGTTAATAAGGTTCATCCTCATTCTATAAGACATTCCTTCGCCACCCATCTTTTGAATCGTGGGGCAGATTTAAGAGTATTACAGGAATTGTTGGGGCATAGTGATATTTCAACCACACAGATTTATACTCACGTTACGGATGACAAAATGAGAAATATGGTTGAAAAATTGCATCCATTGAGTAAAACATAGATACTAAATTACCTTTTCTATATTTTGATTAAATCTTCAAATCTTTCATTATATTCATTTTTTCTTCTGTCGTTACAAAATGTTTTTTCACAATTTTCACTATTTTTCTTTGCTGGGAATAAATTGCTATATCAATGGTTTTTGTGGCATTTTCTATGCTCTTGACAATCATATCCTAGCACTAGTGAAACCCCTGCAAATTGCAATAAATTTCATAAATCTAAAAAACTCTCCAATATGTAAGACGCGGCAATTTTATCCAAAACTTTTTTTTTATTTTTATAGTTACCGATCAAGTTTTCTGCTTCAAAGGAAGTCAGCCTTTCGTCTTGAAAGATAATGGGAATATCATTTTGTTTTGAAAAATTTTGAAAAGTCTTTCTTATCTTTTTTGAAAATTTTGTGTCCTCATCTTGAAAATTCAGCGGAATTCCAACAACTATACCAGTTATTTTTTTTGATTTGACAATATTAGATAGGGATAAAAAAAAATTGTCGTTTTTAATCGTTTCACTAGGAGTACAAATTGTTTTTGTTTCGTCTGTAATTGCAATTCCAATATTATTGACCCCCATATCTATTCCAAGCAACCTACCAGAACAGACATTTAAAAAATCACCTCTATCTGTGAAAATCATTTTAATTGATGTTATTCTTTATAAAATATATTCAAAATAAATTTAATTTATCGCAAAATAGGATTTATTTTAATGACAAATTTATTCTACGGTAACACTTTTTGCTAAATTTCTTGGTTTATCAATGTCATTTCCCTTCTCAAGTGCTATATAATAAGATACCAATTGTATTGCTATGGTATTTAATAGGGCAGAAATAAGTTTGTTGTCACTTGAAGGGGTAACAATATTGTTTTTATTCTTGCTAAAAACTTCACTTCCCTTTTTGTCAGTAAATAACACAACATTACCCTTTCTTGCCATAATTTCCTCAATATTAGAAGCGGATTTTTCAAATAAATCACCGCTTGGATTTATTGCAAAAACATGTGTATCTTTGTCAATTATTGCAATAGGGCCATGTTTCAATTCACCACCAGCATAACCAATACAAGGAACGTAACCAATCTCACTAATTTTTAAACTTCCCTCAAGGGCAAGCGGATAGTATATATCTCGTCCAATAAAAATATAATATCTATCATTGCAACATTCTTTTGCTATATTTTTTATATTTTCTATTGCAATGTTGTCCGACAAAAAATCCTCTAATAGAGAAGGAAGTTCGATTAAGTCATCAATATATTTTTGATATTCTTTTTCGCTTATCAAATTCTTAACTTTGGCAATTTCAACACCAAATAAATATAGAGTGGCTATCTGTCCCATAAATGCCTTTGTGCTTGCAACACCTATTTCAGTTCCTGCTAATGTCTTTAAAACTATATCGCTCAAGTAGGCAATATTGCTTTGCAAAACATTTACAACGGATATGATTTTTTGTCCTGCATCTTTGCATAATTTTAAAGCGGCGATAGTATCGGCAGTTTCTCCGCTTTGACTAATAAACATAGCAAAATCATTTTTGTCTAAAACTGGTTTCTTATATCTAAACTCACTTGCAATATCAATATCAACTTTTACTTTCGCGACTTGTTCTATAAAATATTTTACCACAAAACTTGCATAATAAGATGTACCACAGGATACAATATTTAATTTTTCAATTTTTGATAAATCAAAATTAAAGTTTGGTAAGACAATTTTGTTGTTATTTATATATTCTTTTATCGTCTGTCTGACAACCTTCGGCTCTTCGTATATTTCTTTCAGCATATAATGGGCAAAGTCACCTTTATCAATATTATTACTATCAATAGATATAATTTCAACATCTCTTTTAACTTCTTTGTTATTATTATAAATAATATAACTATCTTTATTAACAATCGCCAAATCGTTCTCTTGTAAAGATATTATTTTGTTTGTAAGACCACTAAAAGCAGAAAGACCACTTGCAACATAGTTTTCATTTTCTCCCACTCCCAACAATAAAGGGCTTCCTTGTCTCGTAATAAAAAGTTCATTTGGATTATCGGCAAAAATTATGGCAAAGCCATAACTACCTCTAATATCATTACAGGCAGATAATATAGCATCTATCCTATTTTGATTGGAAGGAAAACTATTATTTAATTTTTTATAGTAATATTCAATAAGATTTGAGGCCACTTCAGTATCTGTTTGAGAGTAAAAAACTAAGCCATTTTTTGTTAATTTGTCTTTTAATTCTTTATAATTTTCTATAATTCCATTATGGACTAAACTTAAGATGTCGTTATTACTATTGTGAGGATGCGCATTTTCTTCGGTTACACCACCATGCGTTGCCCACCTTGTGTGTGCTATACCAATACTTCCATCACCTTTTGCAACTTTTTCTAATTCAGCGACTTTACCTACTTTTTTAATGGTATTAAATTTTCCGTTATTCAATGTTGTAATTCCAGCGGAATCGTACCCACGATATTCTAATGCCTTTAGGGCATTTACCAAACTGCCAATAACATTTGTTTTATTTGAAACGATACCAAAAATCCCACACATAATATTAATCCATCAAATCCTAACTCAAGGGTACACAAATAGTTTGCAAAAGACAATTTTTCACACAGTAATTTATTCGTAAGTAATTTTAATGTTTCCGTTGCAATTATTTATTTTATCCATAATAAATTCGTATCCTCTTTCTACATGAAAATACCTGCTAATTTCTGTTTCACCTTTAGTTGTTAATCCAGCGAGAGTAAGTGCTAAACCAGCTCTTAAATCTGTTGCTGTAACTTTTGCTGGTTTATAGCAATTTTCTTGTCCGTTTATAACTGCTTTGTTTCCAACAATTTCAATTTTTGCATTCATTTTATTTAATTCAGCAACATGCATAAATCTATTTTCAAAAATCGTTTCATCTATTTCGGACTTTCCGTCAACCATTGCCAATAAAGACATTAACGGTGCTTGCAGATCGGTTGGAAAGCCAGGCCAAATATCAGTAATAATTTTTGTCGCTTCAAGTTTACCTTTTCTTTTGATATTTACCTTACTGATATGTATTTTGTCTCTATCCAAATATTCGATGGAAGCACCAATCTTTCTAAGTTCATTTGAAACATTTTCCAATAATGAAAAATCAAGACCTGATAATATTAAATCGCCATCAGTCATAATTGCCCCGATCATAAAACTTCCAGCTTCTATTATGTCACCCATAGTAGTAAATTCGGATGAGTGAAGTTCTGTAACGCCTTCTATTTCAATTTTACTTGTTCCAGCTCCTTTTATTTTGGCACCCATACTATTTAAACAGTTTGCCAAATCAACCACGTACGGTTCTTTTGCAGCATTGTTTATTGTTGTCTTACCATCTGCCAAAACCGCAGCAGACATTATATTCTGTGTTGCTCCAACCGATGCTATTCTGAAATCTATGGTTGCTCCTTTTAGTTTTTTGGTAGTGGCAACAATATAATCATCTTTAATTTGTAAATCCACACCCATTTTTTTTAAAGAATCAAAGTGTATATCAAAACCCCTTGTGCCGATATTACAACCACCAGGCAATGAAACTTTTGCTTCTCCAAATCTTGCCAATAATGGACCCAATACATTAAAACTTGCTCTCATTTTTGAAACCAATTCAGAGGGAGCAAAACATTTTTCAACTTTGTTGGTATCCAATACTATTGTTTTTCCGTTTTGAACACTTGTTTTATTAGAGTCTAACGTGACTGAGGCACCTAAAAAATTTAACAATTCGAGCAGAATACACACATCAGCGATATTTGGAATATTGTTCAAAGTTAAAGTTCCTTCTTTTAACAAAAGAGAGGCACAAATCAAATAAAGAGCGGAATTTTTAGCACCCGATACCTTTATTTCTCCCATCAATGGATTACCACCACTTACTACGGCTTTTTTTACTGGCATATTTAAGAAATCTCCAAATTGATTTAATAATATTTCTATTTTATAAATAAAATTTTTCATAGTTCTTTTTGATGAGATTGACTAATAAAAAATTGATTTTTTTTTCGGATAACATGTATATTCTCCTTTTTCTTCCTGTTACATGTCTTATGCTTATTATCATCTTATCTTTAAGCATAGACATTTGCTATAGGCTTTTTGTCTTTCTTTTTATCTCTTTTTCTCTCTTTTTCTCTCTCCCCTTTC
>JAIRSX010000007.1 GCA_031255235.1 Rickettsiales bacterium | reverse complement strand
TTTGGCAAATCTTAGGCGAAACATGCAACGGTGGTGATACTTCTCCATCTTGGAATAATCAAGAAGGAAATAAAGGTGGATTTTACGGAAACAAAGCTTTGCTGCTTCTCGGTGGCGGTCATTGGGATGTTGGCTCGCAGTGCGGGTCGCGGTGTCGCCTTGCGAATTCGGCTGATGTCCGCTCGAATGCGTCTTCGCTTGACGGGGTGCGGGGTCGGAGCCTCCTCAGAACGAAATTGTAAAACGAGGAAAACGGTAAAACGAAAAAAAACGAAAAAAAAACGGAGTAAAAAAAATGGAAAAATTTTTGAAATTTAAACTAAATAACATAAGCATGAACTGTTTCATGTTATACGAAATGCTTCTCGGTGGCGGTAATTGGAATGATAGCTCGCAGTGCAGGTCGCAGTGTCGCAATGCGAATTCGAATGATGTCCGCTCGAATGCGAATTCGAATGACAGAGTGCAGGGTCGGATACTTATAGGATATATAACTCTAATAGAATCCTATAAGGCTGAATGTGAAACAATGTCTACAAGGTTGTAGGCAAAATACAAAACAGAGTGATACCTTTGTTAGTAGGGTAACCGAAAGTAAGGGTATCAACATTTTTAAGAGGTATTGATGAAAAGATTAGGTAATATTTGGAAAAAAATAATTTCAAAAGAAAATTTTGAAAAGGCGTTAACGAACGCTATTCGTGGAAAATCAAGATTACGAAGTATAGGAAAATTCAAAGAAAATAAAGAATCCAACCTTGAGAAGGTTAGACAACTTTTGGTAGAGAAAAAATTCAAAACATCAAAATATAAAGAAAGGACTGTTTTTGAACCGAAAAAGAGAATAATTTATGTTTTGCCATTTTCTCCAGATAGAATAATACATCATGCACTATTGAATATTCTTGAGCCCTATTGGAATAGATTATTTATTTCAACTTCCTATTCCTGTAGAAAAAAGTATGGAATTCATAAGGGTAGCACCAAAACAATGGAGTATGTTCGTAATAATAAGTATTGTTTGAAATGCGATATTTCAAAATTCTATCCAAGCATAGACCATAAAATATTGATAGAAATAATAGAGAAAAAAATAAAAGATAAGGATGCTCTATGGTTAATCAGGGAAATTATCAACTCATTTCCTGGTGAGCAGAATGTTCCTATAGGTAACTATACTTCCCAATGGTTTGGTAATATATACATGAACGAATTGGATACTTATATAAAACATGAATTGAAAATAAAGGATTATATAAGATATTGCGATGATTTTTTATTATTTGGAAATGATAAAAATATTCTAAACGAAGCAAGAAAAAAGATAGAAATTTTTATAAATGAAAAATTAAAATTAAAGTTCAGTAAATGTGACCTATTCCAAACCAAACAAGGAGTAGACTTTCTTGGCTACAGGCATTTCAAAAAGTACATTCTTCTCAGAAAGTCAACAAAAAAGAGAGTAGAGAAAAGATTAAAATTATTACCAAAACTATTTGAAAAACAAAAAATAACCAAGGAACAGTATTTGTCTTCCGTAGGGAGCACCTATGGATGGTTGAAGTGGGCGAATACCCATAATCTAAATATTAAACTGCAATTGGATGCTTTATTTAAAAAGGTAAAATTTAGTTGTTAAAGAAAAGAAAGAAAAAAAAGAAAGAAAAAGAAAAAAAATAAAAAATAATAAAATGGAAAACAAAAAGAGATTCTCCGACTTCGCAAAACCATACCACAGATTCGAAGGTGATAAGGTAAAGATTGACAATCTGCTCGATAAAGAAATTGAGATCCTTAATTTTGAAATAACCAACTCTAAATTTGCAGATGACAAAAACTCGAAGTGTCTCACGATTCAATTTAGAGATAGCGACAACCAAATAAAGATATGTTTCTCTGGATCGTCTATATTGATGGATCAACTGGAAAAACACCAGGAACAAATACCCTTCTTTACTATTATAATAAAGAAGGGGAGATGCTATTCTTTTAGTTAAAAAAGTTGTTTAATAAAAACAAAAAGATTATTATAAAACCGACAAATTGTACTGATTTTTAAAAAAAAGGAGTCCGTTATGGGTGAGTAAACTACCAAACATAGTCGAAACTATAAACTAAGCCAATATTAAATGACAATTGTTTACTGTCATAATTAAATTCATGATCAAAATCATAAGGATAGTTGTAATGAATTCCTTTTTGTTTATAATTTTGAGTGTTAAGATCATAACGAGCACTAAATTCCAACGAAAACTTTTTAGCAAATTGATATTCGAAACCAGCAATTATATTACCATAAAAACTTCCAGTCATATCAACTGTAGAGGTTCCTTTTCCATTTACAGATGGATCATTATCATTTATAATTGAATCAATATTTTTACCAATAGCATCATTATCATAAACGACATATCTTAAACCACCTCCAATACCTATGAATGGTCTAAATTTATTACCATTATTAAATCTATATTTTAGATATAAATTATTATCAAAAACCGATCCCATTATTTTTTTTGAATCTACATAACTAAAATAAAAACCTAGAAATAGCTCATCATCAAGACTCTCCTCCCCATAAATATAAAAACCATTATCATTTATAGTTTCATTACAGTCTTTTTCACAATTTTCTTCTATTTCAACAAAAGCTTTACTGTATAAATTGTACCCTGATACAGACGCATAACCCTCTTTTAAAAAATAATAACTATTGTTAAAACCAATGGAAAACTTACTATTTGTTTTATTTGAAGAACTGTCAACTATTTCAGCAAAAACATTTCCACAATTCAATAATAACAAAACACAACTGATAACGATTATTGTTATTGTTCTATTTCCTTCTCTCTCTCTCTCTCTCTCTCTCTCTCTCTCTCTACCACTACTACTTCCTGCGACTACTGACACTGCTTTCGTCTCTACCTCTATTTTCTCTATATTAAACATTTTTTTATTGTTACCCTCTAGTTTTACTATATAAAAACCTTTTCAAAAAATAAGCAAAAAAATACCTATGCTTAAAAAATATTTGATTTTAAAAAATATAACAATAGAGAAGTATCCTGTGTTTTTGTCTTACAAAAATCTTAATAATATTTTTATCTGCAAGACAAAAACCTCCTTTCAATAAAAATATAGTATAAACGCGCACACTATTAGTTCCCTGATTTTTTAAAATATATAACTGTTTTTTATCATGTTTTGTTTATTTTTGTTGGAAGCAGCCCTTATATGTTTCTTAGGATGAAAGTGATTTTTGCACGATAATAATTTTAAAACAGGGCAAAGAGAAGAGATGTGATAAAAAAAGGAGCTATATGTTAGAAAAAAGGAGTTATGCCAATTATATTGGCATAGATGTTGGAAAATACAAACTTGATTTGTATAATACTAAAAATAATGTTTTTAGCCTTATTAAAAACAAGGAGGAAGATATAAATAACTACATCACCACCATTGGTGATATAGATAAAGATGATACCCTTGTTATAATTGATCTAACAGGAGGCTATGAAAGGCTTGTTGCAAATCTGTTTTATAAGAACGGATTTACCAACATTATTCTTGCGGAAGGATTCAAAGTAAAGAATTTCACCAAAAGTACAAAGCATAACAAAGCTAAAACAGACAAAATCGATTGTCAATCATTAATTTATTTCGCTAAATATTTTACCACACAACAGGACAACACATTCAGTTTTTACACACCAACAGACGATGATATGCTACTTCTCACACAGTTGTATTCTAGAATTGAAGACATGAAAATAACTTTACAAAAAGAAAAAAACAGACTTAAACAACCAAACATATCACCTATCATGGAAGAAAGTGTCAAAAAACAAATAGAATTCTTCAACAGTGAAATCACTACTTTAAAGCAAAAAATGGAATACATCATTAAAAATAACGAAGAATTAAATATAACATATAATACCCTTATGTCGCAAAAAGGAATCAAAAACGAAATATCTTTATTCTTGCTAATAAAATTAAGAAATGAACTGGGTAAAATCAAAAGAAAACAACTCTCCTCCATCTGTGGACTAGCACCAATACCATTTGATAGTGGTAAAACGGTCAGAGGACACAGGTACACACGAGGTGGTAGAAAAGATATAAAAAGCAAATTGTACTTTTGTACCCTAAATATGATAAGGTACAATACCCAATTCAAAAACAAGATGGAAGATTTTGTAAAAAGAGGTAAAAACAAAAAGGTAGCACTCATTGCACTTGCGAGAAAGCTAATCATACAACTGAATGCAATCGTAAGAAATGCACTTCAAAAGGCAGGTTTCATAAAGTAACTGGTTTCATAATGTAACCGTTTCGAAGAGAATGGATGGAAGGGAGTGAGTATTTTTTTTATTTATCTTATTTTTCCCCATGAAAAATAAGGGTGATAGAAAAGTTTTTTATTTTTTTTGACTTTATAATAATAGTGTGTTTCTTTTTCTTTCCTGAATAATAGTATTGTTGTAGGTTTGTTTTCTCTTTCTTTTTTTTCCTTCTTCTTTTTCTTCTTCTTCCTATTCTTTCTTTGTGTTTTTTTTGGACTTGTTTTTTATACTGGGTCTCTCTATTGGAGTCTCTCTGTAGCATCCACTACAAATACTTCATATTCCATATTACTTTCTAATACTTTTCTTTTACTTGGTAGTTTAAACTCTTCACATTTACTTAATACGTCTTCTACCCAATGACT
>JAIRSX010000132.1 GCA_031255235.1 Rickettsiales bacterium | reverse complement strand
CAACTATAATTGTTTGAGTATTTAAAAAGGGTATCTTACTATCTTTAAATAATTTAAAGTCATGGGTTTTACCATTTGTAAAATCAGTACAGATTATTTCTTTTGTTTTCTTGTTTATTGGAGTTGGTGTTAACTTCTTAAAAGACATATCTCTCTCTATAACATACACAACTGAGATTAAAGGCAATTACATAGGTAGCTTATTTACGGTGGGAGGGGGTTGGATATTTTAAGTAGATTTATTTATAATCCTTTATCCATTCTTTGATTTCGTTTTCTGTTGCTTTACCTCTGAATTGTTTTACACTTAAAACATTTGATTTAGGAGCAAGTCTTTTGATTATATCTTCGCTTTTGGATTTGCCACCACCACCATGACTCACAAAAGGAATGATAGTCTTTCCAGATAAATCATTTTCACTTAAAAATGTTTTAACTGCAGGAGCAACTTGACCAAACCATATTGGAGAACCTAAAAATATTATATCATATTGTGCAATATTTTTTGGATTACCCTTAAGGGTTGGTTTGAAATCTGTTTCAACGTCGTTTCTTGATACTCTTACCGCCTCTTGATAATTAGCCGGGTATGGTGTTTCTTGTATCAATTCAAAAATATCGCCACCGACTTCTTTTTGAACAGTAATTGCTCCACTTTTAGTGCTTCCAGTTAGAGAATAATAAACAGTAAGAATTTTTTTGTTTTCTAAAGTGAGTTTTGCCTCTGCCACTGAGATACATAGTGCAAAGATTAATAATAGTATTTTTTTCATCATTTATTAATATATTATAAAGCCAACCCAACATTGTCAATTTTATAAAAAATATTCTGCCAAATATGTTTAATATTAATGATGTATGTCAATTTAACACCAAGATGTTTTCTCCATATATTTTTTCCAAAATAAGTTTTTTAACATCCTGTGTGACTCTTACTTTTACATATTCGACAGGATTGATATATACGATACCGTCAATCTTTTGTTCAAAATTCACTAAGACAACATTTTTCGCTACTTCAATTTTTTTATTTGTCTCATAAATTACTTTGTTATGAGTGTTTCTTGCCACAATATTTACAAATTCATCATTATCCTTAAGGGATGATAAAACATCAATATCGCTTATTCCTTTCATATAAGAAACATCAAGATTTATAATATCCTCTGCTACTGAGACATTTCGATAAATGTTTTCTCCATTCCCATTAAAAAGGAAAAACTCCCCCTTAATTTTTTTCTCATCGTGATATCTAAAAGAATTCATGTAAATGATTCCTTTTCTGCTCCATTTTGAAATTTTTTCCAATTGCTTCAGTGGTGGCTCCAATGCATTGTCAAGACAAATTATAAATTCGCTATCTCGCTCCTTTAAAAAAAGAATATTTTTTGTCTCCAAAATGTCATCGCTCATCAAAATATTATAAGTATCTACATCATATTTTATGTCCTTTAAAACGATACCTTTATCGAAGAAGGTGTATTCATTAAACGGGTTGCTCTTTTGTATTGTAGTTTTATTTGTTGTCTGTTCCACATAACCGTCAGCAATGAGCGCCATTGTATTCAAGAGTTGCGAAGGTCTTATAATACCATTTTCAGTAGTGGATTCTATAAACTGCAAACAGCCAAGCAAAACCCGTGTTTTTTGCCCTTTAGTCAAATCGGCAATCCTTTCTAAATATGTATTATTAAGTTTTATCTGTTCCTCTAAAAGATGACAACAGGGTAGACCGGACAATGATAACTCACCAAATACCAACAAGTTACAGTCTTTTTCTAAACTTTCCTTGTAGATACTAACTATCTTTTTAAAGTTAAATTCAATATCCTGTGTGAAAAATGCTTTTGCAAAAAAAATCTTCACTTTTAGTCTCTTCTATCGCCCAAAAACCTTAACAAGTACAAAAATATATTAATAAAGTCCATATAAAGTTGAAGTGCACCAATTATAGCAACTTTTTCCTTTACATCGCTATTCACACCAACATGGCTGTAACTATTCTTAATCTTTTGCATATCCCAAGCAGTTAAACCAGTAAAAATCAAAACACCAAGAATTGATGTGGCAAACTCAACACCAGGACTTTTTAAAAAAATATTGACAAGTGAGGCAATAATAAGACCATATAGCCCCATTACCATAAATGAACCGATACCAGTTAAGTCTTTTTTAGTTGTGTTACCGTAAAGTGCCATAGCACCAAAAGTCGCTGATGCAACAAAAAAGGTTCTTGTAATGCTGATGCCAGTATAAGCAAGGAAAATTGAAGACAAAGAAATGCCGATCAAAGCAGCATAAGCCCATAGATAATTTCTTGCTCTCTCAGGTGAAATAGACCAAATTTTTGCACCAAAATAAAGTACAAAAAGTAATGGAGAAAGGGCAACAACTATATACAGAGGGGTCCCAAAAATCAATCTATATAGAAATGGTACATTCGCAACCATATAGGCAACGAGACCAGTCAAAATTAAAGAAATTGACATGTATTTGAAAACACTTGTCATATAAGTTCTTAGACCTTCATCATATGTTTTACTTGAAGAACCATAAGATGAATAAGATGATACAATTTTCATAAAACTCCCTATTATTTGTAACCAGAATGATACATAACTGTAATATAAATGTCAAAATAATTTTTCTCTCATCGTTGTAAGTTTTGTATAGGTTTTATCACCATTTGATAAAAGTATCAATCAATCGCCAAACAACCACTTTTTATGAAAATAAATTGTATTTAATAATCAGTATCATATATCTGCGGAATATAACTAAACTAATGGTATGTGTGACCGTTGTAAGGATCTAGATTTTGAAAAAATACAGTATCGATCGTTGAAAATTGCATTGCTTGTGAATTTGTTTTGTTTTTTTCTGGAATGTATAACTGGTGTTTTGTTCAATTCTGTTGGATTGATTGCCGATGGACTTGACATGTTTGCTGATGTTTGTGTTTATACTGCCGGAATACTTGCCATTAAGAAAAGTACTGCTTATAAAAAGAAAGTTGCTATGTTTAATGGTATAATACATAGCATTTTGGCAATTTTTGCTTTTTGTGAAGTAATACGGAGATTCATATATACTCCACCCTTACCAAATTTTGTTTTGATGGCAGTTGTATCTTTTATTGCTTTGCTTGGTAACTATATTTCTTTAAAAGCTTTATTAAAAGCGAATAATGGCGAGGCACATATAAAAAGTGTAATTATTTGTTCTACTAATGATATTAAGGTGAATATTGGGGTGATCATTGCAAGTGTTTTCGTTAATTATTTTAATAGTTATGTACCTGATTTAATTATTGGTATAATGATTTTATATATAGGTTCTAAGGGAATTGTTGAGATTTTCAAAACTGCAAAAGACTAAATAATAAGAATCAATTTAATTTTTGTTTTTAAAAACAAGTTAAATATATTACATAATAAGTTATTATAAAATATAAGTATGTCTTTGAATAAAGTTTGTTTAATAGGTAGATTGGGAAAAGATCCAGAAATTCGCTCTATGAATAATGGTAACGAGGTTGCCAGTTTTACACTTGCCACAAGTGATACCTGGAAAGATAAACAGACAGGTGAAAAGAAAGAGAAAACCGAATGGCACAGGATTGTCGTTTTTTCTTCTGGTTTAATAAATGTTGTTAAAAATTATGTTAAAAAGGGAACTCAAATTTATTTGGAGGGTTCTTTGCAAACCAGAAAATGGCAAGATAAAGATGGAAAAGATGTTTACACTACAGAAATTATTTTACAGGGGTTTAATTCTGTGATACAGCTGTTAGGTTCAGCAAATTCTAGTTCTGCTGGTGGTTCTTATTCCGCTGCTAACAGTGAAGTTCCTTTTCCAGAAGAGAGAGTTTCTGCAAGTGATTTTATAGAAGATAAGATCGATGATATACCATTTTAATGACAAGTATGGATTTAAAAATTTATAATTCTTTTTCAAAGCAACTGGAAATTTTTGAGCCAATTGACCCAAATGATGTGAGGTTTTATTGCTGTGGTATAACAGTCTATGATAGGGCGCATATTGGTAATGCAAAAACATATATTAGTGCCGATATTTTATACAGAGTTTTGAAAGAATTATACAAAAATGTAAAGTACGTTAGAAACATTACTGACGTTGACGATAAGATCAACAAGAGAGCGGTTGAAAGAAAAATAACAATACAACAGCTCACTACCGAAACAACCGATTTGATGCATAAGGATTTTTCTTATCTGCATCTTTTGGATCCGGATGTTGAACCAAAAGTTACAGAGCATATACCAGAAATTATAAGTTTAATTCAAAGACTAATTGGAAATGGCAATGCTTATGAGGTTGAGGGACATGTGCTATTTGATACTTTATCTTTTAAAGATTATGGAAAATTAAGTGGTAGAAATTTAGATGATATGGCTATTGGAGCGAGGATTGAAGTTGCTCCTTATAAAAAAAATCCAACTGATTTTGTTTTATGGAAGCCTTCGGCAGATACAGATGATGAAAGTGCTAAATTTAAGAGTCCCTTTGGTGTAGGTCGTCCCGGTTGGCATATTGAATGTTCTGCTATGTCTTATAAACATCTTGGAGAGAATTTTGATATACATTTGGGGGGCAACGATTTAAAATTTCCACATCATGAAAATGAGATTGCTCAATCTTGTTGTGCTTTTCAAAATAGCATGTTTGCCAAATATTGGATGCATATAGGTTTTTTACTTGTAAATGGTGAAAAAATGTCAAAATCTCTAAACAATTTTTACACTTTGAAAGATATACAGGATAAAGGTTTTAAGGGCGTAGCTTTAAAATACGCCTTTTTGAAAAATCACTACAGAACACCATTCAATTTTACTTTTGATTTACTTAACGAAGCATCTAAAAACCTATTTGATTTTCATAAAATAATAAAGGATGTTGTTGCAGACGAAGAGTTGGACAAAAAGATTTTAGAATTTTTGTGTGACGATTTGAACACACCTAAAGTGTTGGCAGAGTTACACAATTTCAAAAAGGAACCTTCAAAGCTTAAAAAAGCATTGGAGTTTTTGGGGCTATACGATACCTCGTACTATGAAACAAAACAATTAAAAAACATAAGTGAGGAAGAAATAAAACAAAAAATAAAAATCCGATTGGAGGCAAAAAAAAATAAAGACTATGCAAAAGCAGACGAAATCAGAGTCTATTTGGAAAATAACGGAGTTCTTTTAAAAGATAGAGATGGTGGAACTGATTGGGAAATTGTCTAGTTAATTGAGAAAAAGAAAGAAAAAATAAAAAAGGAGTAAAGATTTGATCTTTACTCCTTTTCTTTTTGAATGTGTTTTTTATGTTAATTTTTCAAACAAACCGCTAAACACACTTCCCAATGTGTTCTTTTTTGCAGTATCGTCATAGTTAGAAATATTAAAGTCATTTTCTTCTTCATTGTCCTCATTTATCGCCGATAAAGGTTTTATGCTGACAAAGAATTTTCCATCTTTAGGATCAAATAATATAATTTTACCACTAATGATATCACCAACTTTAAATCTTTCGGTTCTTTGATCTTTTCTATCTTTTGCTAAATCAACTCTTTTTATAATTGCTTTAAGACCGCTATCTTCTACTTCAACATCCAAATATTCTTTCTTGACATTTTTCACTATCACAGAAACACTTGCATCTCTTTCGTATTTTTTAATGGTTTCTTTCAAATTATTTTGAAGTTGTTTAACACCAACAGAAATTTTACCCAATTCAACTGATGTTGCTAATAGAACTACCTTGATTTTATCACCTTTTGAGTAGTTATTCATATCAGTTTCTTTTTCCAAATCAGAAGCATGTAACAATGCATCTAAATTATCAGACAATTCGATGAATATACCAAAATCTGTAAAGTTTCTAACAATACCCTCAACCTCATCACCAACAGAATGAGCATCTGCAAATGTTTTCCAAGGATTTGGTGTAGTTTGTCTCATGCCCAATGAAATTCTGTGATGTTCAGTATCAATTTCTAAAACCATAACATCAACTTCTTGTCCAACTTGCAATGATTTTATAATTTGGCTTGTATTTTTAGACCATGATACCTCGCTGACATGCACTAACCCTTCAATTCCAAACTCTGTATCTACAAAAATACCATATTGTGTAATTACATTAATTTTTCCTTTAATAATTGTTCCAACTGGTAATTTATCTTTTATAGTTTCCCAAGGGTTAGTTTGTAATTGTTTGTAGCCAAGAGAAACTTTTTTAGTTTCAGGATCATACTTAATGATTTGAACTTTTATGTTTTGTCCCATCTTTAAAACATCGCTTGGATGTCTAATTCTAGACCAAGAAATATCAGTAAGATGCAATAAACCATCAAAACTTCCAAAATCAACGAAAGCACCGTAATCAGTTAAATTCTTAACAATACCCTCCATAGTATCACCTATCTTGAGTGTAGAGAAGATCTTATCTCTTTCCTTTAATCGTTCACTATCCATAACGGCTCTTTTAGAAACAACAACATTGTTTCTTTCATCGTCAACTTTTAGAACGGCAAACTTCTCCTTTGTTCCTATAAGACTACCAAAATTCAAAATGTCAATTGGATCTATTTGAGACTTGGGCAAAAAGGCTATTATTCCATCTATATCAATGGCAAAACCACCCTTCACTTTTCCCAAAATTTTTCCTTCGACACTGGTATTGTCAATAACATATTGCTTCAAAAGATTCCACAATTGAACCTTCTTGGCATTTTCAAACGAAATAAGTAGTTCTCCCTTCTTATTCTCAACTTTATTGAGCAAAACATCGATCACATCACCAACTTTTATTTCCTTGTCCCTAAACTCATTAATTGGAATATATCCAACACTTTTAGTTCCAATATCAACACCAACTATTTTTTCATCAACGCTGATAATAACACCCTTTAGTATGCTTCCTTCTTCAAAGGACTGCGTTTCACTACTAAATTGGTCTAATAGTTCCTCAAAATTTTCTTTTAAATAAGTCATTTTATTTAATGTAAGGGTCAAGTTAATAAAAGTCTTAACATTTTATAAAAAACACCCCATTATTATTTATAATTAGATTAAGACTTTTCCAGTATATAACTGTTTTTTTTATAAACAAAATTTTGTATTTTCTCCTTTTGAGGGTTATACCTATAGATGTTTACTTTAAAGTTAAGCTCAAAAGATACTTCAGAATATAGAATAATATTTATACATGGTTGGGGCAATACTCACCTAAATATGTTGCAATTAGCAAATCTTTTTGAAAGGCAAACGGAAAATTATGTAATTGATTTGGTTGGAAATGGGAAATCTCCTCCTCTCGAAAAAGCTTATGGGAGTGATGATTATGCAAATGATGTCTTATGTTTTATGAAGGAACTACCAACAAAAAAAACAATAATAGTGGGGCATTCCAATGGAGGTAGGGTAGCAATAAAACTTGCGAATAAAGCAAATGTCGATGGTATAGTTTTAATAGGTGGGGCTGGCATTCCTCCTCAATATAATTTATGTTTTAAAATAAGACTCTTCTTAACAAAAAAGCTTAAATTTTTAAAAAAAATATTTCCATTTTTGACCAAATTTATTGGTTCTGCCGAATATGTAAATACAAGTGGTTTTGCTAGAGAAACATTCAAAAAACTTGTTGGTGAAGATCTAAGAGAGGATGCAAAACGAGTTAAAATTCCGACCTTGCTTATATATGGTACTCATGATACCGCCACACCAGTTTATATGGGAGAAACATATAAATCGTTAATCAAAAATTCTCAATTGGAAATTATAGCAGGTGCCAATCATTTTGACTTGGTAACAAATAATTCAAAGATAGTACATAACTATATTACAAGGTACATGAGGGAATTATGAGTAAAATGAAAAAAATATCAACAAGTGCTTTAATAATAACACTTGTTACGCATTTCTTTTGTTGTATATTACCTACTTTTTTAATGCTTTTTAATTTCATTTTTGGAACATCTTTAATATTTGAATTTGAACTGTTTAGTCACAATGTAGCAGATATCATTCTATATATTTCCGGTATTTTTGTTTTTGTATCTTTTATCATGCAATTTTTTCATAAAACTGACAAGAAAGACAAAATAATGTGTTATATTACAACCATTATGTATATTTTGATGCTTATTTTTGATATATTCTCTAAACATTAGAAAGCATGTTATGAAATATAAAAAATTGAAAAAAAATAAATATAAAATATCATGCGAAATGTGGTGGAAAAGTTAAGGGGTAAGTTTATAACATTTGAGGGATGCGAAGGAGTTGGTAAGACAACACAATCAAAATTGTTAGTTGAATACTTAGGTAAAAATCATGTTGATGCTATTTGGACAAGAGAACCTGGCGGTTGTATTACAGCGGAGAAAATTAGAGGGTTGTTGTTGACAGGAAACACAGATAAGTTTGACGGGATTACTGAGATGGCGTTGATGTATGCTGCAAGACTGGAGCACACAGAAAAAAAGATAAAACCTTATTTGAAAGATGGGTTTGTAGTTGTGAGCGACAGATATTTTGATTCTACAATGGCATATCAGGGATATGGACAGGGAGTTGCATTAGAAAGAATTGAAAAATTCAGGGAATGTCTC
>JAIRSX010000114.1 GCA_031255235.1 Rickettsiales bacterium | reverse complement strand
ATATGGCAAAACGAGTTAAAACGATAGTGTTTCCTGTTGGTGGTTTAGGAACAAGGTTTCTACCTGCTACGAAGTCAATTCCGAAAGAAATGTTACCGGTTGCAGAAAAACCGTTAATTCAGTATGCTTTCGAAGAGGCAGTAAATGCAGGTATCGAAAATTTCATTTTCATAACAGGAAGACATAAAGATTCCATAGAATATCATTTCGACAATAATTATGAGCTTCAATTAAAGTTGTCTCAAGCGAATAAAAATGAATTATTACAGAAAACTGTCGGTTGGTTGCCTCCTGCTGGCAATATTTTTTTTACAAGACAACAAGACACAAGGGGATTGGGACATGCCGTTTTATGTGCAAAAAGAATTATAAAAGACGAACCGTTTGCCGTTACTCTTGCCGATGAATTATTTTATAATATAGATATTCTAAAAAATATGACCGATTTATATGATAAGGTCGGTGGAAATATTTTATCAGTGCAAGAAATTGAAAAAGAAAATGTTTCAAAATATGGGATTGTTTCTCCTGAAAAAGATTTTGGTGACTATTGCAAGATAAATGGGATGGTTGAAAAGCCAAAGGTTGAGGAAGCACCAAGTAATTTATCTGCTTCTGGTAAATATATTTTTGGGCCAGAGATTTTTGATTATCTTGAAAAAACAAAAGAGGGTATTGGTGGTGAAATACAACTTACAGATGCTATAAAAGAAATGTTAAAGGAGCATCCTACATATGCTTATAGAGTTAAGAGCGAGAGATTTGATTGTGGCAATATCCTTGGATATTTAAAAGCAAACATAGCGTTTTCTTTGAAAAATGATAAGATAAAAAAAGATGTTGAACTTTTAATAAAGGGTTTTTATGACGGATTTAGTAAAACAAATTAACAAAGAGTTATCTCTATTAGTGGGGTTTCTTTGATATTAATAATCTAACAAAGAAACTTAAAGGTTTGGAACAAAGGACATTAGACGAAAATTTATGGAATGATAGGCAGACAGCAGAAAAAATTTTGAAAGAAAAGAGCGAAGTAGAGTATGTTTTGGGAACTTTCAACGAACTTAGTGAGCTTTTTGAACTATATAGAGAGGAAGGGGATGACAATTTATTAAAAGAACTACAAGAACAAGTTGAATCCTTTAAGATCGAAAATCTCTTTAAAGATGATGATAAAAATGACTGTTTTTTGGAAATCAACACAGGGGTTGGTGGTGTAGATGCTAATGATTTTAGCGAAATGCTTCTGAACATGTATATAAAGTGGTGTGATAAAAAAAAATATAAGTATGAAATTATAAATTTTGATAAAGATGAAATCGCTGGAATAAAATCTGCAACTGTCAAAATTAAAGCAAAAAATGGTTATGGGCTCTTGAAAAATGAAAAGGGTATTCATAGATTAGTTAGACAAAGTCCTTATAATGCCAGTGCAAAGAGACAAACAAGTTTTAGTTCGGTGGATGTTTATCCGGTTTTGGATGATAATATAAAAATTGAGATAAAAGAACAGGATTTAAAAATTGATGTGTGTAGAGCAAGTGGGGCAGGTGGTCAACATGTAAATAAAACGGATAGTGCGGTTAGGATTTTACATATTCCAACAGGTACGGTTGTTGAATGTCAAGAGCAACGAAGTCAACATCAGAATAAAGACGAGGCGATGAAAATGTTAAAGTCAAAGTTGTATAAATTAGAAATTGATAAAAGGGAACAGGCGAAACTACAAAATTCTATTGATAAAGGTAATAATGGTTGGGGTAGTCAAATTAGAAACTATGTTCTACATCCTTATAAACTTGTAAAAGATTTAAGAACGGGGTGGGAATCAGGAAATACAGATGCTGTATTGGATGGAGAGTTGTTGGATGAAATAATAAAAAGTTATTGGGTTAATACTACAAATGATAAACAATAACAACAAAGTAACAGAATAGTTACTTTTAATATTAGTAATGACGAACTTTAATTGATATTTAAAAAAAATAATAATAGCATCGTCAGTATGTCAAAAACAATAGATCTAGTAGAAAAATATGTTATCAAAACCTATAATCGTTTTCAAGTAGTCATTGAGAAAGGTGAAGGTGTTTATGTGTATGATGAAAATGACAAAAAATATTTGGATTTTGTTGGTGGTATAGCAGTTAATGCTTTCGGCTACGGAAATCAAAAATTTAAAGAGGTGTTGTTGTCACAGATTAATAAAAATATTTTACATTGTTCTAATTACTACTACAACAAACCCCTATCAGAAGTAGCGGAATTATTATCAAAAAGAAGTTGTTTTTCTCATTCTTTTTTTTGTAATAGTGGGACTGAAGCCAATGAATTGGCTTTGAAACTCATCAAAAAATATGGTAACAATAACAAAAAAAATAAAATTATTGCTTTCAATAAATCTTTCCATGGGCGAACAATTGGTAGTTTGGCAATTACGGGACAGGCAAAATATAGAAAAGATTTCGAACCGTTGATCCCGGATATTATTTTTGCTGATTTCAACGATATTGAATCGGTTAAAAAACTTGTTGATGATAAGGTTGCTGGAATTATTTTAGAACCAATTCAGGGTGAGGGTGGTATTTACCCATCACAAAAAGAATTTTTAAAGGAGATAAGAAATATTTGTAATGTTAATGGTATCATTCTTGTCTTTGACGAAGTTCAATGTGGTATCGGGCGGACTGGTAATTTGTTTGCCTATCAAACATTTGGAGTTGAACCAGATATTATTTCACTTGGAAAAGGAATAGGGAATGGTTTTCCTGTTGGAGTTTTGGCGGTCAAAGAAAAATTTTCAAATATATTGGTGGCAGGCGATCATGGTTCCACTTTTGGTGGAAATCCATTTGCGATGACCTGTATAAAGTTTGTATTGGAAAACTTGAATGATGACGTTCTAAACAATGTTAAACAGGTTAGTAAATATTTTGTAGAAAAACTTAAGAAACTTCCGGTCAAAGAAGTTAGAGGTGAAGGTTTAATGTTGGGGATAGAAATTGAGAAATCTGCATTGGAAGTGGAGTTGAAATGTATAGAAAAAGGTTTGTTGGTGGCAGGAGCGGGGGCGAATGTCATTAGGTTTGTTCCTCCTTTAGTCATTGAAAAAGAACATGTTGATGAATGTATTGAAATTTTGAGTAGTGTATTGTAAAAGTTGATTTGGGTGTGTGTGGCAAAGGGAGGGTGGAAGGAAATGATGAATTTGTTGTTCTATGCTGGTTATTTGCTATTTCAATTTATCCAAAAGATGTTTCATATCATTTGGAATTTCTATTTTAAATTCCAAGAGTTTATCAGTGGTTGGCTGTCTAAATGTTAGTTTATAGGAATGTAATGCTTGTCTTTCAAATTTTTCAACTAGGTTTTTGTGGGTGCTGAATTCTTTTTTTAAATATCGGGAAGTGCCACCGTACACTTTGTCACCAATGATTGGACAACCTTCATGGCTACAATGAACTCTTATTTGGTGGGTACGTCCCGTATCCAATTCAAACTCTACCATAGATAAAGATTTATCCAAAAAAGTTTCCAGAGTTTTATAATGGGTTAAAGAATAACGTTCATCTTGAGAAGTCACGACTTTCATTTTTAATTGCTCTTTTTTTAAAAAATATTCCATTTTTCCTTGTTTACCGAGTACACCCCATAAAATTCCAATGTATTTTCTTTTTAGAATTCTATCCTGTAATTGTTTTTTAAGATTTAAGTGGGAAATGTCATTTTTGGCAATTACCATAAGTCCAGTTGTATCTTTATCCAATCTGTGAACTATGCCCGGTCTAAATTCACCACCGATAGTTGATAATTTATATTTATCTACCAAAGCATTCACCAATGTATTAGTGTCATTCTTTCCGTTTGGATGAACCATTAAATTTGGTGGTTTATCTATAACAAGAACATCTTCATCTTCATAAACGATAGATAAATCAATTTTTAATGCTTCTATTTTATTTACTTTTTCTAAAATTTGATATTCAAAAATGTCTCCCTCTTTTATTTTATAGGAATTATCCATCCAAACTACACCATTTTTCTTTAAATTACCGCTCTTAATGATTTTTTGAGCAAAGTTTCTTATAATATTCGCATCGATGGAAAGCGATTTATCTATCCTTTGATTTATGTAATTTTCTGTATTTAGGAGTGCCATCTTATTTAGAATTTTCCTTTATAAGATTTATATATTCTGTGATTTGCTCTAAATTTTCACTATGTCTCAGAGTGTATCCCAATAAACCTTCATAATTTATTGATATGCTGAGAGGAATCATGTTTTTAACTGTTCCAGCAAGCAAAACAAAAGCGGAATTAAACTTTGTGTTGATATTGTTTTTTAAGAATTCAAAATCACCGACTATTTTTCCATTTACAAGTTGAGACTCTGTGGTAAAATCAAAGGTACCCTTCAATTTTGTGAAATTTACATTACCACTAACCCTCTCAAATAAAAATTCACCTTCTTCTTGAAACAACATTTCTTTTGGATTTATTTTATTCAAAGATGCTTTATCCCATTGTATTTTAAATAATTCGTTGTCTAATTCCCTTAAATTGAGACCGTTCATTTTAATATTTTTCCCAACTACTTGCGTTTTAAACAGATAGTTATTTAAAAACTCCTCATATTTAAATCCTTCACTATATAGAATAGCACCAAATCCTATTTTTCCGCTGATAGAATTTTGTTTATTGGTAAGAATTGACAAAGCACTCCCTGTATCAATGGAACAATTAGAAAAGGAAACATTAAATTTTCTTCTCATTTTTAGATCTAAATAGGAACTTTTTAAGTCACAACTTCCACCAAAACCATCAAACAAAAATTTATCCATAGTGATAAGCCCATTTTTTATATCTGCTTCAAAGGCAATATTTTTTATCGGTTGTTCCAAAAAAAATGAGTCTTCCACGTCAATTTTGATTGTTCCGTTGAAATCGTCCAACAAAGGAGAGTTAAAAATGTAATTGGTAAAATTAATTTTGTTTTTAACTTCAAACGATTTGGCGGATAATTTTATTTTTAATAAAGGAACGACATGTCTGATGTCGAGGGAAAAATCACCAGAAATCTGATTATTCAAATTTATATCATAAATAGATAAATAATTGTTTGTAACTGCTACAATAAAATTGTAGTTACTATCCTCCCATTTTCCATTTTTGATATTTAGTATATTAAATCTATAAAAACCGTTGCTATTTATTGTATTTAATAACAAAGATTTTGTCTTCAAGGAACCAGAAAATCTTTTTTCGAGAGGAATATTGGTAATATCAAGTTTCTCTATCTGAGTATCAACAGCGACAAAATTTATATTACCTCTATCAAAATTGACTTCAATATTACTGGTTCCAACGACATCATCTATTTTGAAATTTATATCCTCTAAAAGGAATTTTCCATAATGATTTAAGTTTATTTTTCCAGAAATATCCAATGAGATTTGTGGATTATTGTCATTTTTTGCTATATTTTCAGCAACAACTTTAAAAGTGTGTTTTTCATCTACATTGACAAATATTTTTTCTTCGATGGATGCTTTAAATTCATTTAAAGAAAATTTGCCGTCATATTTAGCGTCAAAGACCACATTTTCAATTTTTCTGCCATTCAATAAAACTTCTTTCACCTCAAAATTTATATTGTATGGGTTATTAAATTTTTGGGAAAGTCTCGTTTTGGCGGGAATAGGATTATCAGCAAAAACAAAGTTATCTTTATTAAAAAGGTAAACATCATCATGATCCACAATGTCATCTCTGGAGAGACTTCTAATGACTAACTTGTCAAGATTTATATTGTCAAAAATAAAATTAACATTGTTCTGTTTATCAAAAACAAATTCTGCTGAACCTTTGCCGTTTAAACTATTGCCCTCAAAAATAATATTGGTTAATGAAAGAGTGTCATCTTGCTTTCCAAAATCAAAGGAAACCTTAAGAGCTTCATTATCAATAATTCTGTTGTATAACAAATTATTATCACTAAATATAAACTTTGAAAAAAGTTGTGTTGCTCTCATATCAACATTGACATTACCTTCGAAAGAATCTATTTTTCCACTTGCCTTTAATATGAGTTCGAAAGCGATAGAATCTATTTTAAGAGTGATTTTAGAATCCTCATTTTTATAATCTATATTTAATCCAATGTTTGCCACCTGCTTATTTGATGAAAGTGATCCGTTATAATTTATGTTATCGTTGTTTATCTCTAATACTGAATTTATATTTTCTATTTTTC
>JAIRSX010000102.1 GCA_031255235.1 Rickettsiales bacterium | reverse complement strand
AAAATGGCTAATTGTGGTGGAGTTAATGGAGGTACGGCAGCGAATGATGGAGGTAAAGCAACAACAGCAAACCAAAAAAGAAACGATACCGGAAACACCGGAAACGGAATCGTAAGAGTGTGTTGGGGAAGCGATAAAGGTTGTGATAAAACATAAAATATATACAAATTAATTTTTTGTATTTTTATTAAAAATTGTTACTATCCCAAATAAGATGTTGGGGGATTTTATCAAGATTTTTGGGAGAATATCTTTATTTATGTTGTCGTTATTCTTGTTTGGTTGTGCTGTCGATGATAGCAAACAGATGATTAGGATTGTTGACAAAGATGGACGGGAGGCGAATATGAATAAAATAGTTCCCGAGTTCAATGAAGCGCAACTTAAAAAACAAAAACAGGTATTTGATAAGGGCAATATGCAGACTACACAAATAAACAGATTTATACAACAGGATATTAACGCAGATATGGTTGTGGCAACTCCCAACAGTGAGATACAGTATCCATCTGATATATTTGCTGATAGAATTACAAATTACAACTATAGAAATGCCAATTCTGATAGTGATATTATTTTTGGCAATGACCTTGAACAAAATATTTCCACAAAAGAGATATCACGTCCATCTGGTGGGTTAGAAGTTAGTAGAAACGAACAAAACTTAACCAAAAAAGGAGGAGCAAATACAAAAAAAGTAGAGAAAAAAGAAAGTATTACACAGAAATCACCTCTAAAACAACAAAAAACAAGTCTTGATGACAATAATGTGGACGGTTTTTTTGTGCAAATAGGAATTTTTAGCAATAGAGAAAATGCTAATAATTCTTTTAATAAATTTAAAAAAGTTAATAATGGAGTTATTAGGGAGATTAATAAAAAATATAAAGTTTTGTTAGGGCCATATCCTGATAAAGAGAAAGCTGAGATGGATAAAGAGAAAGTTATTAAAATGGGGCATTATGATGTATTTGTTACGAAAGGATAGTTTTTTAGTTTTGTTGTTACTTGCTTCGTGTTCAGCATTTGTTCCATATGAACCCGTGTTTGATGCGAACAGTGATTTTAAGTCAGAATATGGAAATGTTTTGAATAGGGCAAGAAATAAACACGAAAGAAGTATAAGAGAACAGAATTATACGGGTGAGGTTTCATTCGAAAAAACAGCATACGGTAAAATGAAAGTGAGAGAAGTTGAGTTTTTAGAGCAAAATATGAGAAATAAGTCATTTACTGAAATTTCTGGTTATGGAAATGATGGAGACAATTTACAATATTTAACTTATAATTCTGGTCCCTACAGGACAGCGGAATATGATTACTTTTCTGATGTGGAACCAGCAGAGGATGATTTTAGTAAATACGATCTTGGAAAGAAAGAATATATAGATATATCCAATAAGGAATTACAAAGCGCATACGATAATGTAACAAAGATTAGCAAACAAAAAGAGTACGAGGAAACATATCAAAGATTGAAAAGAGCAGAAGACGAGGAAAATTCCAAACTTTCAAATAGAATTGGAGATGCTACTAGAAGATTTACAGACAAGTTGAAAAGAATATTGAAATAATTGCTTTATTCTTACGATGTATGTATACCAAAACTAATGTTCTTTCCGAAAAAAGATAAAACAAATGCTGAAAAATCGGATGAAAATGTTTCCGATGGCAAATTTGGTGACTTTGATGTAAAAAGAGTTGGTTTAACTACCCTAAATGTGAAAGATGAACCTGTAGAAGAGGAAGATGAAAATACAAGTACTACTGAAAACATAGCATCAGATCTGCAAACAATGGAAATCAATTCTGATAGGCAAATGGATATGCTTAAGGCAGATGATTTTTTGGATGTTAAAAGGAATGTACTTCAAGTTGAAAAAACATCTCAAATGGAAGAAGTGCGAACACAAATACAGGAACAAAGTGGTGATACTATTTCTTATATTACTAATTTGTCTCTCACTTGTTCAACAGATTTTATAACACCAAATAATTTGAGAATAGATTCACAGATTGTGAAAGTCCCATTTGGGATTACAGATGAAGAGTTTGTAGCTTTTTCAAAAGGTAAAGATAAATATTGTAAATATTTAGATGTTAGTGATACGTACAATTTAACAGATTATTCTCCGTTGTCGGAATTTGAGAATTTGGAGCAATTAGATTTATCAAATAGTTCCATAAAAGATTTATCCTGTTTAGCAAAAATGAGACATCTTAAAGTGTTGAATCTCACAAATACTCCAATAGAAAGTTTGTCGAGTTTGTCTTCTCTTGAATCGTTGGAAATTTTGTCTATCAGAACCACAAAAATCAAGTCTTTAAATGGACTTGAAAAATGTTTGAACTTGAAACAGTTATCAGTTTTTGGGTGTTCCCTTTTAATGGATTGTTCCACCTTAATAGGCAACAAAAGTTTAGAGGCAATAGATTTAACCTTCACTCTTATAAGAGATATAAACTTTCTCCAAAGTTCTTATAATTTGAAATACTTGGTTTTAAATTGGGTTAATCTTGCTGACATGTCGGGTGTTCAATATTTGAGAAATTTGGAATTATTGACAATTGACGCTTCAAAACTCGTTTTAGAAAAACAGTTAGAGTATTTTTCCAATTTACGAAATTTGAAAAGTTTATGTATAAGAAATAAAAGCATTATTGACATCAGACCAATACAAAATCTAACTGAATTAAGAGGATTGGATATTAGTGGTAACATGATAAGTGATATTACCCCATTGTCTCATTTGACAAATTTGAGAGATTTAAATATATCCGCAAACGTTGGTATCGAGGATATTAGTTCTTTACAGACTTTAATAAATTTAGAAAGTTTGGATATTAGTGGAATAAAGGTTATGGGTATGAATATTGCTGATATATCTGTCATTAGGAATATGCCTAATTTGAGAGTTATAAAAGCATCTTATAACAAAAATATTAGAGATATCGGTGTTCTTTCTGTGCTTCCAAAATTAGAGGAGTGCGATTTTTCTTATTGTGCTGGAATCAGAGACATCACACCTTTAATGGGATGCGCTAAAATTAAGAAAATATCTTTCGAAGGTTGTCCTATGGTGAGATTTTATAGTTTTTTGAGAATGACAAGTGTTTCATCTTTGAATTTACAAAAAACCATAATAAACCAAGATTATATATCAAGCTTCATGAATAACACACCGGAATTTAAAGTCGATCTAAGACCTGATAATTTAATGGTGATTATTTTTGAAGGAATTAGAATGTTTAAAAAATTGAAAGATTTGGTAAAGATTATTAAATAGGGTGCTTGACTAGAAATGCTAACACTTTGATCAGATGTTTGTTTTTTATTTTTATGATTTTTTGTCAACTTTAAAGTCATCTTTTTACATTCCTTTTTGTCTAAATTTCTATTGTTACATCTATCATTAGACCTAGTTCCTAAATATTTTCATTTTCTAAATTGCAAATTCCACATATTAAATTAAATCTTAATCCAAATCTTTTTCTTCTACATCTGTATTTATCATGTTTCAAAATGTTCAAGCATTTAATGCAAGAAGCGAAACAAGAACATTATTTAGTAGATTTTGGAGTAATCGTTTTTATTAATAGACCTGGTGCGTAAATATTTTTTTATTTTACAATATGTAGTGGTTATTGTTTTGTTAAAAACAATAACCACTACATAAT
Organism: Rickettsiales bacterium; assembly: GCA_031255235.1. Classification (GTDB taxonomy): domain Bacteria; phylum Pseudomonadota; class Alphaproteobacteria; order Rickettsiales; family UBA1997; genus JAIRSX01. The sequence goes on along the minus strand of JAIRSX010000102.1, from coordinate 15 downwards.
TGCTATGTCAAAATA
>JAIRSX010000077.1 GCA_031255235.1 Rickettsiales bacterium | reverse complement strand
AGGAAGAAGAAAAAAGAAGGAAGAAGAAGAGAGGTAGGGAGAAGAGAGGAAAAGAGAGGAGAAAAGAGAGGTGAAAGAAAGGAGAGAGTGGAGAGAGAAGGGAGAATTATACATTGCTTGAAAAAGTTGTTAATTTATTAAATCAACCTTTTATTAGTCAATCCCGATATAGAATTCATTTGTTGACTTTTTAAAAAAACACTTTATATTGACAGAGGAACATTTAAAATGGAGGGTTTTATGGCAAGTAGTCCAATGGAAGAGATATTACTTCAAGTTACGGAAGATTATAGGATAGGAAAGGAAAAGTTAGTTAAATCTAATTTTCCTAAAAGTATTACTGCTTTTGGTAGTGCGAGAATTCCATCAGATTCAGAACATTACAAAGAAATCGTTGAAATTTCTGCTTTATGTGCTAAGAGAATTAAAGAAAAGGGAAAGGATATTGGTTTTATAACTGGTGGGGGACCATCAGTCATGACTGCTTGGTTAAAGGGTGCATATGAAAATGGTGGAAATTGTGCTGGTATTTCACTTGTTTTAGCACATGAAACTGAAAAAGATCAATCGCCATTTGTAAATAAAGAAGCATCAAGCATGATGAGAACTTTTCCAGCAAGAAAGGCGCTTATGATGGAATATTCAAAAGCAATCATAATTTTTAAAGGTGGTTTTGGAACTATGGATGAAATGTTTGAAGTGTTCACTTTAATACAAACTAATAAAATTCCAAATATTCCTGTTTTTGTGTATCCATCGGATTTTTATAAAGGTGTGTTTAATTTTGAAACTTTTTTAGCAGATAAAACAATCAAGCAAGAGGATATTGATAGAATACAATTCTGTGATACTAAACAAGAATTGATTGATAAATTATATACTTTAATCGACAACGATTGATTTGATTTTTATAAAAAATGCGTTAGAAAAACAACCAATAATTAATTATTTTATATGGTTTCTTATAAAGAACTCGGTTTTTCAAATACCAAGAAAATGCTATCAGATGCATATAATGGGAAGTATGCTGTTCCTGCTTACAACTTCAATAATATGGAACAAATACAAGCAATAATAACTGCTTGTTTAGAGTCTCAATCACCAGTGATTATGCAGGTGTCAAAAGGTGCTAGAAACTATGCTGATAGCGATCTTCTAAAAGGTATGGGTAAAGGTGCTGTTGATATGATGAAACGGATGGCAAAAGAAAAGGGGTTGAAAGAGATCCCAGTTGCTTTGCATTTGGATCATGGACCTGACTTTGAAACTTGTAAAGATTGTATTGATAGTGGTTTTTCATCGGTTATGATTGATGCTTCACATGAGCCATTTGAAAAAAATATAGAGATAACAAAAAAAGTTGTAGAGTATGCTCACAAAAATGATGTAACGGTTGAAGGTGAATTGGGTGTTTTGGCGGGTATTGAAGATGAAGTTTCTTCTGCTGATTCTCATTACACTAATCCTGAAGATGTTGAGAAATTTGTCAAAGGTACTGGTGTTGATAGTTTGGCAATTTCTATTGGAACTTCCCACGGGGCATATAAATTCAAGGTCGATAAAGAGGAGGATATACCACCTTTGAGATTTGATATTTTAGAGGAAATATCAAAAAGAATACCAGGATTTCCTATTGTTTTACACGGAGCAAGTTCGGTTCCACAAGAGGCGGTTGGTATTATAAATGAATTCGGTGGAAAGATTGAGAAAGCATTTGGTGTGCCAGAATCTCAATTAAGAAAGGCGGCAGAGTTGGCTGTTTGCAAGATTAATGTTGATAGCGATGGTAGATTGTGGATGACTGCCGCTATTAGAAAATTTTTAGCGGAAAATCCAAGTAAATTTGACCCACGAGAATATTTAAAACCAGCAAGACAAGCATTGATTGATATGTATAAAGCAAAAAATACTAATGTATTTGGTAGTTCAAATAAAATTTAACTTTTGATTTTACGGGTAAGAAGAGTGGCTTTTTAAAAAATAAGTTTGACACTTTTCTACCCGTTATTTATTAACTATTTTTATATTCTGTGAAAACGACCACACATAAAAAAGATAATATTAGTTTGTTCTTTTCTTGTGCTCTACTCTCCTCTTTGAAAAACTTAAGACTACTCCTGTCTGAATAGTACCATTTTATAGTCTTCCATATTATTTATAACTTTGTTAATACCGCTGATAACGGATAACAAAGGATTTTCCGCTACATAAGTATTCAACCCAATTTTTTGTGTTATAGCAAGATCTAAATTTCTAAGTAAAGCACCACCACCGCTTAAAATTATACCCTTCTCAACGATATCGGCAGATAATTCAGGTGGAATAGATTCCAAGGCATCTTTTATGGAACTAACCATTTTATTAACACATTCACTTAATGCTTCCACAATTTGTTTTTCAGTGATTGAGATTTCCTTAGGAACTCCATCGCCCAAATCTCTTCCTCTAATTTTCATAACCATCCCGTCACTACCATCCAATGGTTGTATAGCACTGCCAATTTCAACTTTAATTCTTTCTGCTGTTGTATCTCCAATTAAAAGAGAAAGATTCTTTTTAACGTAAGATATGATTGCTTCATCCATTTTATCACCTGCAATTCTCAATGAATTACCGTAAACAATTCCTCCCAAAGATAGAATACCGATCTCAGTGGTTCCACCACCAATATCGACAACTATCGAACCTGTTGAATCAAGCACCGGAAGTCCAGCACCAATTGCTGCCGCCATAGGTTCCTCAATCAAATAAACATTTTTAATATAGTTCAATTCTGCTGCTTCCTGTATTGCTTTTCTCTCAACTGGTGTTGCACCAGAAGGAACACAAATTATAATATCTTTTCCAACAAATGATTTTATTAAATTAGATGAAATATCGATAAAATATCTAATCATTTCGGTTGTGACTTTAAAATCAGCAATAACGCCATCCTTCATTGGTCTAACGACCTTGATGTTGCTTGGGCTTCTACCAAACATAATTTTTGCTTCTTTACCGAAAGCATACGGAACATTTCTTCCATCCTTATTCAGCAGAGCAACAATAGATGGTTCATTCACAATAACACCAGCATTATTACTACAAATCACAACATTTGCCGTTCCCAAATCAATACCAATAACTGATTTTTTAAAATAAGAATTAACTTTCCCAAACATATTATCTACAATTAATCGTTATAGAGTAAGAATTATACAAATAATAATCAAATTTTTAATTTTAATTAAACTATCTCTGTAATAATCAACATCATATTAGCGATAATTACTAAAAATCTTGTCCTAATAATTTATAAATTTGACTTCAAAACGTTTTTCTTTATAATGACTTGATTATTTGTTATGGAAAAAGTGGATGTTGATAATCTGAGTTTTGAGGAGGCAATGGAGGAGTTAGACGTTACCATTGCTGAGTTGGAGAAGGCTGAAAAGGCAAATATTTATACAGCGGATTCGCAAAAATTTTTTGAAAGAGCGAATCTTTTGAAGGAGCATTGTGACAGGCTTTTGAGAGAGGAAAAAATAGAAATTATTAAAACTGCAAAATCTTGCAATATATCTTTGCAGGATATAGGGTTGACCGAAGATGACATTGACGATGAGATAAAGGAAATGAAAGAATAAAATTTGTTTTTTTTAAAAATGTTTATAGATTCGTTAGTAGTTGGTAGTTAAATATTGTTAGCATGAAGTCTTTGATAAAGTTTATTTTGTTGACCGCAATTAGGGATAAGTTATATTGGGGTCTTTTGGTTATGTTGGGTGGTGTTTTTGGTCTTTCAAGTTTGATTTCTTATTCTGCTATTAGCGAGGAAGCACAAATGCACATTGTATATTTCGCTTTTTTATCGAGATTGGTTATTGTGTGTGGTATTACGTTATTTATCTGTTTTTATATAAACAAATCTTTTGAAAATAAGGAAGTCGATTTTATTTTAACAAAACCCATATCAAGAAATAGTTTTGTTATGTCTTATTGGTTTGCTTTTACAATAATTACTTTATTTTTGTTGGTTCCAGTTGCAATTATGCTATCTTTCTATCTTAAATCTGGAAGTGCAATTGGTCTTTTATGGTGGATAATTAGTGTTGTTCTGGAGTTAATGCTTGTTTCCACTTTTGCGATTACTGCATCTTTGGTTTTGAAGAGTGCTGTTGTATCCGTTTTAGCAGTTTTATCCTTTTACTTTATATCAAGAATGATGGGATTTTTTGTTTATAGTATTGGAATTACAAATATCGCAAACAATATGTTGTCCATGAAAGCTCTTTTGAAGGTTTTATCATCCTTGTTTCCGCGGCTTGATTTGTTTGGTAAAACTGAGTGGTTAGTTTACGGAATTTCAAATATTGGAGATGTGTATATAATATTGTTGCAATCCTTAATCTATATATCTCTAATGTTATTTGTGGCATTTCATGATTTTAATAAAAAGCAATTTTGACTTTTTCTATTAAAGTGATAAATTTTTGTTTTTAACGGGAATAACGTTATTTTTATTTAGTCATGGATTATACATTATATCATTTTCCCTTGTGTCCATTTTCGAGAAAGATAAGATTTCTTTTGAGGGAGTTGTCTATTGAATTTGATACAAAAATAGTCAAAGTATGGGAACAAAAAGAGAGTTTTTTGAAATTAAATTTTGCTAATGAGACTCCAGTTTTAGTCAATAATTCTAATAAATATGTTATCTACGATAGTTATTTAATTACAGAATATTTGGAGAAGTTTAATGAAACAAGTAATTTTTTGTTTTATGGATCTAATGAATTTGAGATTAAAAAAATAATTATGTGGTTCGATAAGAAATTTTACAACGAAGTTAGCAAGATTATATTAGACTATAAGTTATATAGTATATACACTAACAAAAGAATAACAAATGTCTTATTTTTAGATACCTTAGGAAAATTAAGATTTCATTTGGGCTATATTGAAATGCTATTAAAGGACTCGACTTTTATTTTAAGTGATATTTTTACCATGGCGGATGTAACTGTTGCTGCTCATCTTTCTGTTATTGATTATTTAGGCGAAATAGATTGGAATAAACATAAAAGAATAAAAGAATGGTATTGTTTAATGAAAGCAAAGAAATCATTCAATACTTTTTTTACCGATAAAATTGGAAATATGTCACCACCGCCACATTATTATAAGGTAGATTTTTAATGAGGTATTTTTATCTAATAAAACACTTTATATATGTTTTTGCAAAGGATATCAGAAATAAAATATCCATTAAAAGACCGCTAAAAGATAAGATAAAAAACATGAAAACAATACCCAAAAAAAATGACGAATTAAGAATCAATAATAATTTCCAAATAACTAAAGAAAGATTAGATAACTTTTATATAAAGTCCCCCTTGTTTGAGTTTATAAAAAAAAACAAAATTGAAATCTTTAATAACTTATTAAAAATAATGGATGAGTATGATTTTAAATTAAAAATAGGAATTGAAATTGAATTTTATGCAATTAATCAACCGCCAAACTCAATTAAAGAAATGGGAAATGGACAATATGAAATACAAATGTTACCTTATAAGGATTTGAATGAATTGGTCAGAGACTTCAACAAAATTAAGGAATCTGATGCTGATTTTTCTGCTAAACCACACGAAAATGATTGTCCAAGTGCATTACAAATAAATTTATCTTTGGAAAGAGATGGAAAAAATCTTTTTGCAAGAGGAGAGGACGAAAACTCTTTAATTTTAAATTGTATTGCGGGTTTATTAAAAAATATAAACAATAATCTTCTTCTCTATATAAAAGACGAAAAATGTTTGAATAGATATAATATAGATTTTAACAAAAAAATACATTCTATGGGTAAATACCCTGCACCAACATTTATAAGTTGGGGAATAAATAACAGAACTGCTGCTATTAGAATACCAACTCCGAAAGATTTTAAAAATTACAAAAAAATTGACGAGCTGGAAAGACGAATAGAATTCAGGGTTCCCAGCTCTGATGCTGATATTTATTTAGTTCTAATTGGTGTCATCTCATCAATTATTGAAGGAATTGAGAATAACTTGGAGCCGATTGACAAAACATCTTTTAATATATTAGAAAAAAACGAAAATCTTACTCTAATCGAAACAGACATTAATAAATTAAATTCTTTGTTCAGAATAAATGAAAAC
>JAIRSX010000027.1 GCA_031255235.1 Rickettsiales bacterium | reverse complement strand
AGATATAGAAAACTTCTGGGAGTTATATGATAAGAATGGACTATAATAAGTTCAATGGTTTTACTAATGATAAGTTTATTTTGCACTTAAAGGAATGTGAGTATAATTAAAGGTTATTTAAAAATAAAGAAAAAGTAAATTATCTAGTCAAAGTTAACATCTCTAGTCAAGCACCTAAATTTTAAAAAATAACGAAGCACAAAAAAATTAATGAGGATGTGGCATTGATGATTTTACATCATTTTTATCCACAAATGAAATGAAAGATCTGGAATATTTTAACTTAAAATTGGGATACAGCACGGATAGTGACAATTACTATAGGGGAGAATTTTGAATTTTTCTTTTAATTCCGGCACTGACAAGCATATTATTCACATCATACAACGGAAGACCTAATATATTGGAGTAACTACCAATAATCCTAATTACAAAACATTCCATAAAGCTTTCAATAGCAACTCCACCAGCTTTACCAATTCCTATTCCACTTTTAACATATTCATCAATTTCACTTTTATTTAAATGTTTATACTTTAAAGAAGTTTCTATTGTTTTTTGTGATATTTTTTCTGCATCATAAACACAAAGAGAAGTGATTGCTTTAACGCTCCTACCGGAACAAGACTCCAAAAAATCCTTAATATCATCGCCTGTATATATTTTTCTAACAATTTGCCCCCGATGAGACATCACAGTATCAGCGGTCAATACAACATCATCTGAATATCTTTTGGAAAGAAACTCACATTTCGCTTTTGAAACTCTCTTTACATAATCCAACACTTTTTCCTTTTTCAAGGGTGTCTCATCAACATCTGGTGCCTCAATTAAATCCGGAACAAAACCAGACTGTTCAATCAGTTTCAATCTACTCTTGCTACCGGAACCAAGTACAAATCTTCTCATTGAACTTTCTTATGTCTTAAGGTCACTCGTCCTTTAGTAAGATCATACGGAGTAATTTCAACCTCAACTCTATCACCTTTTAAAATTTTAATTTTATTTTTTCTAATCTTACCAGAAGAATGGGCAATAATAACACTTTTATTCATTTCCTCCAACTCAACCTTAAAAATTGTGTTCGGCAAAACCTCCAACACAACCCCATTCATTTTTATTAAATCTTCTTTTGCCATAAAAATTACTTGTTAGGAATATCTATATTAGGAGAACTTGGATCTTTCATCCCCATAATATGATAACCACCATCAACATGAATAACTTCACCAGTCACATTGCTCGACAAGTCACTGAACAAATAAACTGCTGTCTTCCCATTATCATCAGGAGTAGTATTTATTTTAAGAGGAGTATTCAATTCATGATACCTCAACATATAATTGAAATCGCTGATGCCACTCGCTGCTAAAGTTTTAACAGGACCAGATGAAATAGCATTGACCCTAATTTTATCAGCTCCTAAATCCGGTGCAAGATATTTAACTGCCGTTTCCAGAGCTGCTTTTGCAATACCCATAACATTATAATTTGGCACCCATTTTTCACTACCAGCATAAGTTAATGTAACAATTGAACCGCCATTCTTCATGAGTTTTCTTGCTCTTGCAGAACAACCAATCAAAGAATAGGCAGAAACGTTCAATGCCAAATTAAAATTTGCCATTGAAGTACTAGTGATACCTCCCTCCAATTCATTCTTATCACTAAAAGCAAGGCAATGCAAAAAACCATCAATATTACCCATTCTTTGCTCTACCTCCTTAAAGAAAACATCCATATTTTCCTCCGTCGAAACATCCAACTGGGCAGTTAGTTTGCAACCCAACTCTTCTGCTAAAGGCAAAACCCTCTTCTGTGCTGCTTCGTTTTGATAAGATAGAAATAATTCAGCACCGGCATTTTTACATTGCTGAGCAATACCCCACGCAATAGATTTATTATTTAAAACACCTGTTAATACTATTTTTTTACCAGACAATAAGCTCATTGTTATCTATTATTAGTAAGGAATTGATAATAGCATTTAGCAGAAATTACAAATTTTATTAAAGATGGAAAGCAACTCTTATATTAGTATACCGTATTTCCTCCTTTGGCATAAATATTTTGCGGATAGCAATATTTTTATTAAATGAAAAATATGGATATATTATTCAATATTTTTGGCGATAATATAAGAATTGTTGGCGGAGCCGTTAGAAATTTTTTACTAAAAAAACCCATAAACGACTATGATTTCAGTTGCTTACTTATTCCACCAAAGATAAAAGAATTGTTACAAAATAATAATGTGAAATATATAACTGTTGGAGAAAAATTTGGCACAATAACCGCTATTATAGACAACAAAAAATATGAAATTACCAGCACAAGAAAGGATATAAAAACCGATGGACGATGGACAACAGTGGAATATATTGCTGATTTTGAAAGTGATAGTTACAGACGAGATTTGACAATAAATGGATTATATCAGGATAAAAATGGTAAAATTTACGATTATCATAACGGAATTGATGACTTAAAAAATGGATTAATTAAATTTATCGGCGATCCAATTTTAAGAATAAAGGAAGATTATTTAAGAATATTACGATTTTTCAGATTTTACACATACTATGGAAAAACAATTGATAAAGATAGTTTAAAAGCAATAATAATTTTAAAAAAAAATTTGAAAAAATTAACAAAAGAAAGAATAAAAGACGAAATACTCAAAATTTTTGCCACAAATTGTGTAGAAACACTTCAGATTGTGAATGATATTGGAATATTGGATATTTTAGAAATAAACGGAAATTTGAAAAATATAGAGAATTTTTATTTAATAAAAAAATTTACGCCCATAATTCCTTTTGGTTTTTTTATAGAAAAGATCCCAGAATGGAACTTCAGTAAAAAGGAAAGAAGGAATCTCATTCTTTTAGGAAAATCTCTATAACCTTGTAATTAATGATTAGATTTTTCTTTTAAACCTTGGATTTATAAAGTTATAAATGGAATTGTTTATTGGTTTATTAAATTCAGTATCGAAAAAAGACATAGATATTTCTTGCCCCAATTCATTAATGATTCTAATTTCCTTTAAGGTTAAAGGTTTAGTAAAAATTAAAATCAAAGTTCCTTGTTCTTGCTTTTCGGTTTCATATAATAAGATTGTAATTTCTTCCTTTGTTTCTTTAAAATCTTTTATTTTAATATTTTCATCAAATGCTACTTTATCTCCTAATAAAAAATGTAAAGGGGTAGATGATGTTGGGATATTGCTAACTTCATCAAGTTCCTTATCATAATAGGTTGTTACACCTCCATTCGCAAATATAGCAGATTGAAAAGGATTAGTATATTCAATTCTCAATTTTCCCGGTCTCGACAAATGCAAGATACCTTCCGCTAACACTTTATTTGTTAAATCTTCTTGTATAAAATTTGCTTTTAAAGTTTTGATCTCATTGAGGTATTTTTCCACATCGGTAGAAGTGACAGCAAAAACTGCTGAACTAAATAAAAAAACAAAAATTACTCTAAACACAACTACATTGTTAAATTTTTTAATCAAAAAATCAATTATATATCTGATGCACAATTTTTACACTCTTATTCCACTGCAAAAAAACACACGCAATAAATAAAAACAAGAAACTGATTATTCTCAAAACTTACCCTTTCTTTATAAACTCATCAAGAGTAATATCGTTATTCTCTAAATTTATTTTTTCCGCTATGTAATCAATAACCTTACCTTCAACAACCTGACTTGCTATTTGGTTTATCAAAAATTGATTTTTTGTATAAAGATCAACCATCATCTGTTCTTGCCCAGGATACATTCTAGCCATTTTATAAATCTCAGCAGTAACCTCTTCATTGCTGGTTTTTATGTCATTCTTTTTTGCTAAGTCACTAATAATCAACCCCAGTTTAACTTCTCTCTCCGCTTTCTCTTTTGCCTTTTTCTTATCGTCATCTGTTGCTTCTTCACTTGTGTTCCTTTTAATTTCATCCTCAACAATTGAAGACGGTAAAGTAAATTTTATATTCTTATCCAAATAGTCAAAAATATCTTTTTTAAGTTTATTTTTTGTTGTCTTAGTGTAAGCATTTTTAAGTTCTTTTTCAATAGTCTCCTCAAATTTTTCAAGATTTTCAATGTTGAAATTTTCTTTTATAAATTCATCGGTAAGTTCAGGAACTTTTGCCCTAAGAACAGAATTAACTTTAACATCGAAAACTGCTTTCTTATCAGCAAGTTCTTGTTTTCCATAATCCTTTGGAAAAGTAACTTTCACAGCAACCTCATCACCAGACTTTTTACCTATAAGTTGTTCTTCAAAAGTGTCTATAAAACTTTTGCTTCCTAAAATTAACCCATAATTTTGTGACTTTCCACCTTCAAATTCAACATCATCTATCTTTCCATTGAAATCAATCATGACTTTGTCACCATCCTTTGCTTCCTCTTTCACCTCCTCCCATTCCGCTTTATTTCTCAAAATATGAACCTTTTCTTCCTCAACATCTTTTTTTGTAACAACGATATTATCCTGCTTCAATTTTATTTTATCAAACCTAATTTCTGGAATCTCCGGTAGCAATTCAAGAGAAACCTCAAACTCCAGATCGCTATCAATTGCCAAAGTTTTTATGTCAATTTTCGCCTGTTTTGCTAACTCAAACTTATTCTCGGCAACCAAGTTTTTAACTTCCTTATTTATAAGTGCTTCAGCAGACTCGGACAAAACAACAGCAGAATATTTCTGTTTTATGATACTCTCTGGAACCTTTCCTTTCCTAAAACCATCCATTTTAATGGTTTTCTGAATTTCTAAAACTTTTCCTTCGTATTCTGTGATAAAATCTTTGTTATCAATAGTTATTTTGAAAGACTTATTTAATTCGGCATTCTCTATTTTTTTTATACTACTCATTTTAATCCCTATTTTATTTGGTACGGGTAGAGGGACTTGAACCCCCACGAATCACTCCATTGGTTCCTAAGACCAACGCGTCTACCAATTCCGCCATACCCGCACAACCATATTGAATAATAGAAAATCATAAAATACAATCAAATTTTTCGGTGTTTCAAATCATATCCTATAATTCATACTATTCTAACCCTCTACTTTACTTTCTTTATATTTCCTATTCAAATAATTACATATAGGTTTTTCTATGTAACAATAGAATAAAGTGGAAAATAAATAGGCAAAAAACATCTTAAATAGACATATTTGCCAACGTTTTTCAATTCCTATTTTTTTAAAATTAAATGGAATTCTGTAAATGTACTCATGAACTAAATACAGCGACCAGGTATATTGTGCTAAATAATTCCAGATTTTACGTGAAAAGAAAGAACTTAATAATCCTTGTTTCTGTATAAAAAAATATATCAAAATCCCCGAAAAAATGGACAAATAAATGCTTGGTTCAAAGTAAGTGAATTTATGAAAAATCGTCTGATAAATAACAAAAGATAGCAGATATATCTCTAAAAAATTTAAAAAATATTTTTGATAAATATTTTTTATTTCAAATTTGAAATTTTCGTAAATTAGAGCAAAAATATAACCCATTCCAAATGAAATAATGACCCTAGTAAGCCTCCCTGGGTCCTTCACCACCCCACCACCCGGAAGAAAATATCCTTTTAATCTCAAAACCATCAAAAGATAGACAAATAGGCATATTACAAAATTTTTACTTTTGTTTGGAAGTAATTTTATAAAACAAAAATATAGTAACAAAGTCCAAAAAATGCTGGGAGCATACCAGAGTACACCATTTGTAGGGATATCTAATAAACCATTCAAAAATAAGAATCTTGATAAAACGCCATATAATCTTATCTCTCCTTTGCTATATTCCAAAAATGGACACCATAGAACTACAGCAAAAAAACAAGGAATATATAAGCGTATGATTTTTTTTATTATGAAATCTTTAATTTCAATTTTATCTATATCCTTTGTGGTTATAAAAAATAAAAAACCAGAAAGAACGGAAAAATATTCAACTGCATACCAACCAGCTTTTGTAAGACCGAGATGACAAATAGTTATGATAAACGCAAACAAGCACCTCAAAAAATCCAATTGCACAAATTTATTCCCCTGTGGAGCAATATTATATTTTTCCACCATCATAAACAACACAACAAACAATATAAAGCATCCATACAGTAATGTATTGTTCTCACTGCTAATACTTTTTCTTCCCTTTATCACATTTTGATTTTGATATAGTATACTGCCTTCCATATTATTATTTTTTATCCTTTTATTTGTGTTCCTTATTTTCAAATTGATCGATTCTTCATCGTTACTTTGAGTATTATTATCCAACTTACTCTGGCTTTCTTCCTCTTTTTTCTCTATTCTTAATTCTTTTATCTTGTTTGGTAGAATTATACTTTTCCCATTCTTATCTATGTGTTCGTTTAATATTTTAACTTCACTTGTTTTTAATACAGCATAACTAATGATAATATCCACCTCTTTCTGGGATGTTATATCTATCTTGATATTCTTTCTAATAATCTTTGGGGTAAAAACCAAATAAACCAAGAACAAAGATAGTATTAAGGATAATAAAAATCTCCTAGTGTATTTAATTACCGATTTTATTGGTCTCTCTCTCTCTCTCTCTCTCTCTCTCTCTCTCTCTCTCTCTCTCTCTGTAAATACAGGGTTCAATAAGCTATCGCTTCTTTTTTGACTCACCATACAGTTTCAATTAAAATTTATACTTCTTTTACCAACATAAAATAAAGATGCAAAAAATATGTGCATAACAACCCTCACCACCTTTTTGAACGTGAAGAGATACAAAATCAATGTTTCAAATTTTTGGATTTAAGTTATCAAATATCTATACCCCATTTAGGAAGAACCATTGTAAACCAATTAAAGAGTGCGAGTTTATTATTTCATTTTTCCTTATCATATTCAACACCTCGTTCTTTGAAAATAAAAATATCCGTATATCTTCATTTTCACTTTTTAGTCCAGCATATTTTTTAACATTTGAGGAATCAAAATTAGCATAAAATAAATGTATTTCTCTACTTGAAAAACTTATTTCTGGAAAAAATGAACCAATTTTGGTAATATCTACAATATCACACCCAACTTCTTCCTTTACCTCTTTTACAATCGTATCTTCAATAGAAATATCATTTTCAACCAAACCTGCTACTATTTCAAATGGATACCTTATATCTTTCTTAACAAAACATCCTGGCCTAAATTGCTGTATCAACAACAATTTATCCCTATTATCATCGTATAAAACAATCGCTATCGCATCCTTTCTTTCGATGATCTCTTTTTCCATCACCAATTTATCCTTTTTATCAAAGGATTCGAATTCAAATTTATAATTTGTTATTTTGTTAAAACCACTGTAAACCCTATCACGACTTAATATTTTCATATCGTATACCAAACTAAAACAATCTGGAGACTTCCTTTTAATAGAAATTTGTCATTTCTCATTGGAAATCTCCTATTGTTTTTATCATTTATAATCTTTTACTTATTTTTTCTCATCATCTACTACCTCACCTTCTTTCGTTCCATCATCGGCAGTAGTATCAGTACTACCCATATTATTTGGATCAAAACCACCAGCACCAAATGGATTACCTTGCCCACCCTGTTGTTTGTAAATCGCCTCACCAAGCTTCATAGAAGATGTCGTAAGTTCTTCACTTGCCTTTTTAAGTGTTTCCAATTCCACATCATCCTTTTCTAACAACTCTTTAACCTTCTTTATATCCTCTTCTATTTTTGCTTTTTCATCAGCAGATATCTTATCACCATGTTCTGTTAAGGCTTTTTCAGTAGAATAAATTAAAGTATCTGCATGATTTCTTGTCTCTGCTAACTCTTTTTTCTCCTTATCTGCCTTAGCATTCAATTCGGCATCTTTTCTCATTTTTTCGATTTCTTCTTCACTTAATCCACCACTTGATTGTATTGTAATATGCTGTTTTTTGCCAGTTCCTTTGTCGGCAGCTGAAACATTTACAACACCATTAGCATCAATATCAAAAGTAACTTCAATTTGTGGCATACCTCGTGGAGCAGGAGGAATTCCATCAAGATTAAATACACCCAAAAGTTTATTGTATTGTGCTATATCCCGTTCCCCTTGAAAAACTTTAATTGTAACGGAAGGTTGATTATTTTCAGCAGTTGAAAAAACTTGTGATTTGTTAGTTGGAATTGTTGTATTTCTATCAATTAATCGTGTAAACACACCACCCATAGTTTCGATTCCTAAACTTAACGGAGTAACATCAAGCAATAATACATCTGTAACATCACCTCTTAAAACACCACCTTGAATAGCAGCACCAATGGCAACAACTTCATCCGGATTAACTCCTTTATGAGGCTCTTTACCAAAAAACTCCTTGACAACCTGCTGAACCTTTGGCATTCTCGTCATACCACCAACCAAAACAACTTCATCTATATCGCTGTTTTTAAGTCCAGCATCCGACATCGCCTTTTTACATGGTTCGATACTTCTCTTTATTAAATCTTCTGTAAGTTGTTCTAGTTTTGCTCTTGTAAGTTTCAAATTTAAATGTTTTGGTCCACTTGCATCAGCAGTAATATAAGGCAAATTAATTTCAGTTTCAGTTGTAGAAGATAACTCTTTTTTAGCATTCTCTGCCGCCTCTTTTAATCTTTGGATTGCGAGTTTATCTTTGCTTAAATCAACTCCCTGTGTATTCTTAAAATCTTCAATCAAAAATTTCTGGATTCTTGCATCAAAATCTTCACCACCTAAGAAGGTATCACCATTGGTTGCTTTAACTTCAAAAACGCCATCTCCTAATTCCAATATTGAAACATCAAAAGTTCCACCACCTAAATCATAGACAACAATCTTTTTGTTACCTTGATTTTTATCAAGTCCATAAGCAAGAGCAGCAGCAGTAGGCTCATTTATAATTCTTTTAACATCCAATCCAGCAATTTTACCGGCATCTTTTGTTGCTTGCCTTTGAGAATCATTAAAATAAGCAGGAACAGTAATAACAGCCTCAGTAACTTTTTCACCCAAATACGCCTCAGCAGTCTCTTTCATTTTTTGCAAAACAAAAGCAGAAACTTGTGATGGAGAGTATTTTTCACCCTGTGCTTCAACCCAAGCATCCCCATTGGTTGCCTCAATAATTTTATAAGGAACTCTTGATTGATCGTTTTTAACTTCGTCATCACCATATCGTCTTCCAATAAGTCGTTTAACTGAATAAACTGTATTCTCAGCATTTGTGACCTGTTGTCTCTTTGCTGTCTCACCAACCAACTTTTCTCCACCTTTCACAAAACCTATGATTGAAGGTGTTGTTCGTCTTCCTTCGCTGTTTTCAATAACTTTTGTCTCTTTTCCTTCCATCACAGCAACACAAGAATTTGTGGTTCCTAAATCTATACCTATGATCTTTCCCATATTACATAATTTTAATCGTTAAATTTGTATATAGGGCAGAAAAAGACAAAAAACAAGAAACAACAACAATGAAAACCGTAACCATCCATTATTAAATTTGTATCCAACTTAAATATCCAAAAAATAATGACAAAATACCCACCAAATTGGCAGGCATTTTTAAAGAAAAAACATAAATTGTTTTATTTAGATGATTGGTATTTTATCACAATTAAGTTATTATCTCTATGGGACATTGGAGAACCCATCTGAATATAATTAACATCAAATTCTACCCTTTTGGAGAAATACAATTGATGTTTTAGTAAATCTTCTGGCATTACATCCTCAATAATATATACTCCATCATTCTTCAAAAATTTGATGCCGTTTTCAAACATACAATTTTGTGCCAAAAATTCATGCCATCCATCTTCCACCATAACATCAAATTTCTCACCAATATTCGTGAAGTAATCATCTATTGCCTTTGGTGAAGTTTGATCAATCCAGTAAGTTTTTATCCTTTCTTCCTCAAATAGAACTTCCTTGTTAATATCTGCACCATAAACCATAGCATTTGGGAAATACTCTCTCCAAGCTCTCAAACTACCACCAGCCAAACATTGCTCACTATTTGAATAACCTATACCACATTCAAAAACATTCTTTGCCTTCATTCTGTAATCCGCAAGAATTACTTCATAAATTTGGGAATAGGTATGATAATCGGTTCGCAAGACACGACCTTTATCACTTTTAAATTTTTCAGTAATTAAAGAAAATTCATTTCTAGAAGGACTATCTAGCAAAAGTCTCATAACTTCAAAATTGGTTTTTTGATTCGTAAATATCTCGTCTTTCAATCTAAATACTTCATTTCTTAAATTTTGTATTTCATCGAAAAGTATCCGTGTGCCATACTTTTTCTCTATAAATTTTGCTCTAATCCTACGGCGATTCTCTTTGCCTGGAACAAATAAACAAATAAGATTGGCCAACATACTGTGGGGGGGGGGGGGGGGGCGGGGGGGGGGGGGGGGGGGGGGGGGGGGTGGGTG